>JBIKRO010000091.1:0-10230 GCA_044349095.1 Aquirufa sp.
CCAAACATTCTTTCCTCTTCCGAAAAAACCTTTCGCTAATTTTAAAATCTTTTTCCTCCTAGCTCTTGAAGCTACATGATTGACACTACGTGGCATAACTAAATTTGTTTTTTGAATTCAGGCGGCCCATTTTGAACACTTTTTGCCTTAATTCTGGTTGAACAATAACTAAAAACTGATTATTTAAGTCCTAATAATAAACTTACACGACCCATATCAGAAGGGGAAACTAACGTAGCATGAACTAAATTACGCTTTTGTTTAGTTGTTTTTTTTGTCAAGATATGGCTATGAAAAGCGTGTTTACGCTTTATCTTTCCAGTTCCTGTAACTTTGAAACGCTTTTTTGCTCCAGAGTTGGTTTTAATTTTTGGCATTCTATTATGTATTAAATGTAAAAATTGGAATGCAAAAGTAAAAAAATTACCTTGAAATTCCACTATATGAAAAACTTATTTTTTTTGAGCTTTGGGAGTAAATATGATACTCATTCGCTTCCCTTCTAATTTTGGCATATCATCGGGTTTTCCCACCTCTTCAAGTCCCTTTGCAAAATTCAATAAAAGCATTTCTCCTCTTTCTTTAAATACAATGGTCCTACCGACAAAATGCACATAAGCCTTTACCTTTGCACCCTCTTTAAGAAAATTGACTGCATGTTTTAATTTGAAATTAAAATCATGTTCATCCGTGTTAGGGCCGAAACGAATTTCTTTGATGACTGTTTTGGTTGCATTTGCCTTAATTTCCTTTTGCTTTTTCTTTTGATCATACTTGAATTTTGCATAATCAATAACTTTGCAGACTGGGGGAACAGCATTAGGGGAGATTTCAACTAAATCTAAACTTTGTGCTTCTGCAAGTTCAATAGCTTTAGAGAACGGATATACACCTTGTTCAATATTTTCTCCTACTAATCTAACTTCTTCTACTCCGCGAATTAATTGATTAATTCGATAAGGTTCTTCTTCTCTTCTATTTCCTCGGTAATTGTTATTGGGGCGTAAAGCCATAAATTATTGTTTATTTTTAATGTTTAATTAAATCAATTCGAAATCTAGTTCAAAAATCACGCATTTGCAAACTTCTACCCGGTATCCTAAGTAAAATCACTAAATTATCATTTTTCATAAGTTAGTTGGCTCATTTCTTCCTGAGCCAAATTCATAAATGCCTCGATAGTCATAGAACCTAAATCACCTTGATTCTTTTTTCTTACGCTGATCATTCCCTCTGCTTGTTCTTTATCCCCTACAATGATCATAAATGGAACTTTATTAACTTCCGCATCACGTATTTTTCGACCTATTTTCTCATCACGATGATCTACATATCCGCGTAAATCTTTTTCTTGAAGCCTTAAATAAATCTCATTTGCGTAATCTTCATACTTTTCAGAAATGGGTAAAACAGCTAATTGATCCGGAGAAAGCCATAATGGGAAATTACCTGCTGTATTCTCTATTAAGATAGCTACAAAACGTTCTAGCGAACCAAATGGAGCTCTATGAATCATGACAGGCCTATGCTTTAGATTATCCGAACCTGTATATTCTAATTCAAATCGTTGAGGTAATTGGTAATCCACTTGAATGGTCCCTAATTGCCATTTTCTTCCTAATGCATCTTTGACCATAAAATCGAGTTTAGGGCCATAAAATGCCGCCTCACCATATTCGATCGTTGTAGGTAAACCTTTTTCTTTAGCTGATTTAATAATGGATTCTTCAGCGCGATTCCAATCATCATCATTACCTATATATTTTTCTCTGTTAACCTTATCTCTTAAAGAAATTTGAGCAGAATATTGATCAAAACCAAGTGCCCGAAACACATAAAGAACTAAGTCAATGACCTTCATGAACTCTTCCTCAACTTGATCTGGCCGACAAAAAATATGAGCATCATCCTGAGTAAAACCCCTTACGCGAGTCAATCCATGTAATTCCCCTGATTGTTCATAGCGATAAACCGTACCAAATTCGGCTAAACGCAGAGGCAAATCTTTATAACTTCTTGGCTTAGTCTTATAAATCTCACAATGGTGCGGGCAATTCATCGGCTTTAGAAAAAACTCTTCATTTTCATCTGGCGTATGAATAGGCTGGAATGAATCCTTTCCATATTTAGCATAATGACCTGAGGTCACATAAAGTTCTTTACTAGCTATGTGCGGTGTAATTACGGGCGAATATCCCGCTCGAACTTGAGCCCTTCTTAAAAAATTTTCTAATCTTTCACGTAAAATAGTGCCTTTAGGAAGCCATAAAGGCAATCCTAGGCCAACCTTTTCTGAAAATGCAAATAATTCAAGTTCTTTACCTAATTTTCTATGATCACGCTTTTTTGCTTCTTCCAGCAAAGTCATATACTCCTCAAGTTCCTTAGCCTTTGGAAAGGTGATCGCATAAATACGCGTCATCTGCTTTCGTTTTTCATCGCCACGCCAATATGCTCCCGCCACACTTAAAACCTTAACAGCTTTAATAAAACTAGTGCTTGGAATATGAGGTCCTTTACATAAATCAGTAAAATTCCCTTGAGAATAAAAAGTAATATCTCCGTCAGATAAACCTTCCAAAAGCTCTAGTTTATACTCATCATTCTTCAGGGTAAAATATTGAACTGCGTCTTTTTTTGAAATTTCTTTTCGAACATAATCTAGCTTCAAACGAGCTAACTCGAGCATTTTATCTTCTATTGCCTTAAATTGTTCTTGACCAAATTCTTGACCCCCTAAGTCAATATCATAATAGAATCCATTTTCAATCGCAGGACCAATACCAAACTTAGTTCCCGGATATAAAAATTCGATAGCCTCAGCTAATAAATGTGCTGATGAATGCCAAAAGGTTTTTTTCCCTTCTAAATCATTCCAAGTAAGTAATTGCAAATTAGAATCCAGGAGAATAGGAGTGGAGGAATCTACAACTTGATCATTTAATTTCGCAGCTAACACATTACGTGCTAATCCCTCTGATATACTTAATGCAATATCCAAAGGTGTAATCCCTTTTGAATATTCTTTAATTTGTCCGTCTGGAAATATAATTTTAATCATCCTATCTAATTTTACGCAAGTTACAAATTTACCCCTAAAAATTAAGGCTTAAGCGTTAACAAAGAATCTTTGGCCACTAAGTTGGTATCCACTGAAATCCCAAAATACTTCATTTTCAATTGATAAAACCTTAGATCATTATTTAAAATCAATTGAGCTGAATCCATCATTGATTTATAGCGAATTTTATCTCCCAGGTATAAATAACACTTTGATTTTAAAAATGGAACGTCAATAAAAGCTTCTAAATCTGGCTTTATTTTATTCAAATACAACAATGCAGTTGAATAATTCCTATGATTCATATAAAACCTAGCTATCTCTAAATATAAAAAATCATTATGCTCAAATAGATTAGCCACCTTCTGATAAGTCAATTCAGTTAATTTAATTTGGTTAATTTTGCTTAAAAACCTTGCCCAGCAACGAAGCAAATGTGGGTCATTGGGAAACTGATTAATCAGTTTAAGTAATTGATTTTGATACAAATATTTAGAAGTATAATCCATGGCATTTTCAAAATAATACCTTTGTAATCTAATATCTTGAATGCTATTTTGATCAAATCCATTGATTAAATAAGGATTTGTAATTTTGTTAACGGCACACAAATTCCCTAAAACAGAATAATAAACCTGATCTGCTCTAGCTAATTCATTTATTCGAATTTGGTTTAAATAATAAGTAGCTAATGTGATCTTATTAAGTTTAATGGATGCTTCAGCCAATAGAAATAAAATTAACGCTTGTTTTTTTTCATTTGACCTAATCAAATTAAAATAATTTAATGCGGGGGTATAATTTTCTAAATTCAAAGCGATTTGTCCAGCTAATAATACATATTCAAAATCTCTAGGCGAGGATTTGAGTGCCTGCTGTATATCTAGATTAGCTTTTTTATACTGTCGAGATTCAAATAAATATTTAGCTCGCAAATAATATATATGCGGAGATGAACCATCTTCTATCATTTGATTTAAATAGGAAATCACTTTTAGATTCTGTCCTTTCTCTGAATTCAATAGGGAGTAAATGTATTTTTGGTCAGGAATAACTTCACCTTTAAAATCCTGCGTGCTTTCACAAGAAATAGTACAAAACATGACAATAAATAGTAGAAATTTCTCCTTCATTAAAAACCTAAATCTAAAACTAATGGATAAAATTCATATTGATTTAATCGAGGCTTATATAAAAATCTAATTCCAAGTTCAAAACCTTGTGAAAAACGTAGCACATGAAAGTTAGAAGAAACATCAAGGCCAACAGATTCATATGATTTATATACATTCAATTTATTTAAATCAGGAACTCCTTTGCTTAAATCCATAAAAACATTTCCTTTGAATCGAGTAAAATACAATAAACGGCCCAGTTTAATCGACGTATTAGCGATCGGAAATTTATAATCTAATGATAAATTTGTCCACCTCTGATTAACCTCATAAAAATATCCTCTAGTAAATACAAATGGACTATTGAAATTATAATTACCCTTCATTTCTTGTTGGAATGATGCTCTTATCAAAAATCCATGATTTTTGAAGAAACCTGGTAAATAAACTTTCGCCTGAATTCCCCATAATTCGGATTGCAGAGATTGCTTAAACGGCATTCCATTCCAATAGAGGTTCAATTGATACCCTAATTTAGACTGAAGATCCCAAAAAGATTTATTTAATAATTTAGAATAATTGATTTGGTAGATCATGGACGAATATGTTCCATTAAAAGCCTCAGATTTATACCGCAGGGGAAGATTATAGCCGTCAACCTTAAAAATTGAATAAGTACTTGACACATATAATTGTTCTTGGAATGCTCCCCGCGTAAGTAATAATGGTATCCTAATGCCAATATCCATTTTGGTTTGGTTCCATTGATCCGATCTTAAACTATCCAAAGGATTTTTTTTATCAATATATAGAGATGTATTTCGAGGACCTTGCTGGAGAGAAAAATCAACCACTGGAAACCAACCTTGATATGAAGCTCGGATGTATTTGGTTCCTGTTTGCTCACTAGCGTCATAGATAAAACCTAATCCCAATTGAAGCGTATTGGTCAAGTTTTTTGACAAAAGACCTAAATCCAATTTATTGAATTGCGAATTAATTAAGGGACCCCAAGCATATGGGTTAATTAAATTCCAACGACTATAAGTAGAAACATCAAAGTTTTCTTGTTTAAACTCACGAGGAGCTACAGCTAATTGATCATTTAAATCGATTGGGTACGATTCATTTAAGCGTCCTACACCAATTTGATTACCCGCTGCGGAATACTTAGAAAATACATATGGTTCAGATGTAACGTTTGAAAAAGATATTGAATAAGCGCCAAAATTTGTATTAGTGACATAAGCGACTGAATTGTCCTTGAAATTCCAACGGGCTAATTGGTCCACCTGGCCAACAGGCAAGTTGAAATACACATAATCATCATGTAAAAAACTAGCAGCAATATTATTTGAACCAAAATCACGTTTGGCAATCACCTGCTTTAACATATAATTATAAATAACTATTTGTTTGGTGCCACGAAAAAGCGAAATATAAGACAATAAACCATTTGAGGATATTCTTGGTTGGATTACCTGAGTCGACGAATTAAAATATAAACTATCAATTAAAACTTTTGTCTCCTTCTCATAAATTTTCAAAAAAGATTCGCCATTATTCTGCAATTCTAAATAGGATACGTATTTGGAATCAGGGCTTATACTTGGACATATTGCCTTTTTATTTGTCGACCATGCCGACTTTAAATTACGTTTGAAATCATAAAAAACTAATTTAATATGCTGTTTTTGAGTATATCTAGGATGATATACTATTTCAGACCAAACAACAAATTGATCAGAAGCAGAAAGCATATTACTCGGATAAGCTGGACCTATCAAACACAATTTCCGTTCTTTAAAATTTTCAATTTCGACTAATGAAGGGATTTCTTGAAAGCCTGATTTGATCGCGATAACTTTCCCATGACCAATATTTTGAGGGAAATCATAGGTTGTAAATCCACTTTTTATTTTTGGAGAAATGATCGAATATGAAGAATTAAGACCTCTTTTTCGAATTGTATCCAATTGTTTTTGCAAGAGCTGTTCAACGTATCGATCAATATTTAACCCGAATTCCTTTTTTACTTGTTTAGAAAATGAAAATAGACCAGGTTTATTTAAGGTATTTTGCCATAAATGACCAATCTCATTAAATCCGTTTTGTGATGATAATTTATGTGTAATAAATTGCCCAAAAACATAGTGATTAGGCATATTTTCTCTAAAATTCCTAGACATTAACTTACTGTAACTTGGTACACCGAATTGCGTCAAATAGGCATTTAACGTGTTTGAGAACTGGGGTATATTGGATCTACCTACCTGGTTATTCAAACGAGTTTCTGTTTCTATGGCATCGCCTTCCCAAAGCCAATTAGGAATCATTAAATTACTGTAAAGACCTTGGCCATTACTGCCCCAAAATAGTTTAAATATTCGGCTGATGCCTGTGGTAGCTAATTCATTTTGATAAATATGCCTAGTTTCGTGACTAGATAATAAATGAAGCCAATCATTGGTCGATTGCAAACTAACATCTTGACTAGGTGTGGTATAAAACTCCCCTCTAGGTGCATAAAGACTTACAAATCCATTTGAAATTAATCCCTGGTTTTGTAAAATAATAGACCATTTATTACGTAAACTATTGTTTGAAATTTTAGCCTCTGGCCAGTGGGTTGACAAAGATCTTGCTGTCGTAAATGCCAATGAATCTGCTCCTTCTGGGTAAATTACACGAACTGCTTCCCCCCGAATTCTTATTTGTTTAAATTGTAAATGGGATGGATTTTGTTCTAATATTGGATATACTATTTGTGAATATCCAGAAAATGAAATTACAATTAGGAAGAAAAAAACAATTCTTAAAACCATTTTAACACTTGCTCTATGAGCCATTTAGTTTTAAAAGTGTAAGGAGGATAAAAATTATTTAGCAGATTCGTATATTGTTTCAATACTGATTTTTGATTCGAAAATTCTTGAAAACCAAATAATCCACCTGATTTACCAATGCCTGAGTTATTGACCCCACCAAAAGGCAGATTAGAATGACCAAACTGTATCAAGCAATCATTGACTACACTAGTGCCAGAACTTGTATTATTTAAAATGTAATCTGAAAACAAAGTGTCTTTTGAAAAAACATAAAGTGCCAAAGGCTTTTCCTCTTTCAATAATTTTGTAACCACTTCGGTCTCTTCTTTAAACGTCAGTATAGGTAAAATAGGTCCAAAGATTTCTTCCTGCATGATCAACATATCATCCGTACAATTTGCCAATAGGGTTGGCCCTATAAAACAAGAAGATTCATCCATTTCGCCTCCATAAATAACCGTAGCCCCTTTAGATTTAGCATCATCCAATAAATGACAAATGCGGTTAAAATGTTTAACATTGACAATTCGAGCATAATCACTACTATTTTTAATGCCCTTATTATCTTGGTCATAAAATAATTTTATTGTTTCCTCTAAAGCGCCAATAAAAGAATAATAAACCTTTTCATGCACATATAAATAATCTGGGGCGATACAAGTTTGCCCATTATTTAAAAACTTACCCCAAGCGATTTTTTTTGCGGTAGGTAGAATGTCCACATTTGAATCAATAATAGCCGGTGATTTCCCACCTAGCTCAAGTGTTACAGATGTCAAATGCTTTGCGGCAGCTCGCATAACTACCTTGCCAATCGCAGGGCTACCCGTAAAGAATATATGATCAAATTTCTGGTCTAATAAATGCGTTGACACTTCAGCATCCCCTTCAAAGACTGCTACTTCGCTTTCATCAAACAAAGACACAATCATTTTTTTTATAAATGAGGAAGTGTTAGGGCTTAATTCAGAGGGCTTTAAAATAACTGCATTACCAGCTGCAATGGCATGAACCAATGGATTAATCGCTAAATTAAATGGGTAATTCCATGGCGCTATTATTAAGCAAAGCCCTTTGGCTTCAGACATAATATAACCTTTGGTTCCTAATAGAAGGAGAGGGGTTCCCACTTTTCTTGGCTGCATCCAAGATTTCAAATGACTAATTATATGAGCTATTTCTCTTTTCACTCCTAATAACTCTCCTATAACGACTTCTGAACTTGGTTTTTTGAAATCTGCAAAAAGAGCATCATATAACTCATTTTTATGCGACAGCATATATTTTTCGATCGATTTCAGCTTAGCAATACGTTCTTCTGCGGTAGAATTTTTTAACCGTTGGCACGATAATTTTTGCAAGAATAACACCTTTTCAATAGCCTGTTCAGTACTAATCGTTTCGTTCATCATAAATTTTGTTGGAATAAATCCCTTAATTTCATCTCTAAAATATCAAAATAATTTGTGTTTCCACTAGGTTTTCTAAATGAATCTCCTGCAATGTACCAAAATCCATCCCCCGGGAAGATGGCAAATACACTTGACCTTTTTAAATCTTCCAAGGCTTTATCCGTGATAAATTCGGCGATAAAAATAGTGTTTACTAAATCTTGCAATTTATCCCAGTCTGATATGGTTGCTAATGTTCCATTCGAGTCAGAATAGGTAAAATTTAGATTAGCGAACGACATGTCACCTTGGTATTTATTCCAAGAATCATTTACATCTTTAAACTGAAAACCTAAAAACAAGGGATATTCTTTGCCCGCCACTTCAAAAATTGCTTGCATTAATTCTTGAATAAGGTTTTCTTCAAATTCTAAAAATCTGGGCACATAGGTTGACGAATTAGCCGCTTCAATCGCAATAAAAGGTTCTGCGTCTTTAGGATCACAAGAACCTGTTTTGTATTTATTAAAACTAATAGCCAGTCTATTTTTCCAAATGATGGGTAATTCACCCGACCATTCAAATTTATCTTCTACACTTAAACCTTCTGAAATTAGTTCTTCACTTGAAAAATCTTCTCTTTCCAAATATTGTATGTGTAAAGAAAGAGACAACGCATCATTTTCAAAACCTTTAAAATCAAACAAAGCCTCAAAATGGTAAGGGGCTGGGATATCACTAGGACTTTCGTAGAAAAGTTTGAAATCTTGATTTAAAAAATCCATGTTTATGATTTTAAATTGTTTAAATACAAAGTTAATGTTTTTGGACGATCAATTTTTCCAGATTTTGTATATAAAAATTCAGGTAAAACGATGAACTGCTTTGGAACTTCCCAAGACTTTAAATTCAATTTCAAATAATCAATTAGTTGTAATTGAAAATCAAATTCATCTTTGGTTTCAATAAATAAAACTAATTTTTGACCATAAAAATCATCATGCAAGCCATATGCAAATATTTTACAAAAGATTGAATGCTGAGCAAAAAATAATTGACAATTCTTTTCAATTAATTCTGGATGAATTTTCCTACCACCGGAATTTATTACAAAATCTTTCCTACCCAATATGCTAAATTGGTTTTCATGGATCAACTCAGCGACATCATTAGTTTCAATCCATTGGTCAAGGGTGCTAGGCGAATGGATACATAAACAACCCTGATCGTTCAATTTAATCTGTACGCCTTTTAAACATTGATAAATAGCATCTTCCGAACTGATCAGCCTAAATCCGATGTGAGAAGAGGTTTCTGTCATTCCATACGTTTGGAAAATAGGTAATTCAATTTCTTTAGTCAACAATTCTACGGAAGAGGTTAATTCAGATCCGCCGATTAAAATACCTTTAACCTCAGAAAAAAACGTAAACAAATTGACTTTTGACTGAAGAATCGTAGACCACTGAGTGGTAACAAAGGATGCGAGATGAATATTTATAGGTTTTGTAATTCCATCTAATGGGTTTTGTGACGGTTCCACAAGCACAATGTTTAATTTTAAAACGAGTGCTCGAACTAGCATCATGGCCCCAGCTATATATTCAATGGGTAAGCAAAGTAAAACATGATCTCCATCTTGTAAATTGAGCCAATCCTTCGTCATCTTGGCTGATTCAATCATACTCAATCTAGACAAATAAATAGGCTTAGGCTTACCTGTAGAGCCACTCGTATGGAATAAAAACTCTTTTTTACCCAATTTCCACTGCCGACAAAAATCAAAAACTTCTTCTTGAAAAGAGTTTGCTGGTATAGGATAATTATCATTAAGT
>JBIKRO010000090.1:0-10230 GCA_044349095.1 Aquirufa sp.
TTGCTGCCTCAATCCATCGATTCATGTGACTTATTTATTCAATGCAGCAATGAATTCAGGGCTTGTTGGCTTAATTCCAGAAGCAAAGAAATTAACTAATTCTCCTTTTTCATTGATGACATACTTGCAGAAGTTCCAACTTGGTTCCTTTTCGTTCCAACCATTTTGGTTTTTATCTGAAAGCCATTTGTAAAGCTCACATTTCTCGCCGCCTTTCACAACTACTTTTTCCATCATTTGGAATGAAACGCCATAATTTTTTTGACAGAAACTAGCTATTTCAGAATTCGTTCCTGGCTCTTGTCCCCCAAATTCATTGGCTGGAAAACCTAGGACTACGATGTCTTTATTTGCCTGATGGAATTTCTCCCAATCTGCATATTGTGGAGTATAACCACATTTAGATGCTGTATTTAAAATAACAATTTTCTTTCCTTTGAACTGAGAAAAGTCGATTACTTTTCCGTCGATGGTCTTCATTTTAAATTGATGAAAGTTCTTTTCAGCGGTTGTTTCCATTTGGTTTGGACGTGTTAAAACTGTGTTTTGAGTGAATGGCAATGCTAATGCCGTTAAAATAGATCCAATTTTCATAAAGCTTGCTAACATGATGGTCAAAATTAAAAAGGTTAAAAAAATGATATACTTACGTTTCATTACATTTTATTGGGTGAAACTATTCCTAATAACGAAAAAGCATGCTGAATTGTTTTGCCCGTAATGTCTGCCAAAGTTAATCGAATGTTTCGTTTATTTTTATTCTCCTCTTTCAAAATACTTAATTCATTATAAAGTTTATTGAATTGCTTCGCTACATCATACGCATACATCGCGATTAATGAGGGGGAAAATGCTTCTGCAGCCGTCTCAATAATACTTTTATATTGGCCCAAAATATAGATTAAATCGATTTCAGTTACGGTTAATTCAGCGTTATTTGCATGGGTATCCACAAGTTCAATGCCTAATTCTTTCGCTTTTCTTGTAATCGAGCAGATTCTAGCATGCGTATATTGAATAAATGGTCCCGTATTACCTTGAAAATCAATAGATTCTGTTGGGTTGAACATCATACGCTTCTTGGGGTCAACTTTCAATAAAAAGTATTTCAAAGCCCCCATGCCAAGTTGTTGGTATAATTCGTTTGACGCATCTTCCGTAAATCCATCTGTTTTTCCTAACTCCATGGTACGCTCTTTGGCGGTTTGTACCATTTCAGCCATTAAATCATCCGCGTCAACTACCGTGCCTTCACGTGATTTCATTTTTCCGCTGGGCAAGTCAACCATCCCGTAGGATAAGTGGAAATTGCCATGGGAATAGGGTTTGTTTAATTTTTTTAGAATATGAAACAAGACTTCAAAATGGTAATCTTGCTCATTTCCTACCACATAAATTGATTTTTTTGCTCCAAAATCCTCGAATTTCAATTGAGCCGTTCCCATATCTTGGGTAATGTAGACGGAGGTTCCATCTTTTCTCAAAACCAACTTCTCATCCAAGCCCTCATCTTCTAAATTGATCCAAACAGATTGATCTTCTTTTTGATAAAAGACACCCTCTTTTAATCCTTCGTCGACCAATTTCTTACCCAGTAAATAGGTATTTGACTCCCTGTAAATTTTATCAAAACGAACGCCCATTTGCGCATAGCTTTTCTCAAAACCTGCAAAAACCCAAGTATTCATTGTTTTCCAAAGGTCCATGATCTCTTGGTCTCCTTGTTCCCAAGCCAATAACATGTCTTGTGCTTTTAGGAGTATGGGTGCTTCTTTTTTTGCTTTTTCAGGATCTAAACCTTGTTTAATTAATATGTCTATTTCTGCTTTATATAGCTGATCAAAGGCCACATAATATTTTCCAACCAAATGATCCCCTTTTAATCCACTAGTTTCGGGTGTTTCTCCCTGGCCCATGAGTTTGTATGCCAGCATCGATTTACAAATATGGATCCCTCGGTCATTCACCAAATTTGTTTTGATGACCTCATATCCAGCGGCTTCCAAAATTTGAGCCACAGAAAACCCAAGAAAATTATTTCTTAAATGGCCTAAATGCAGCGGTTTGTTGGTGTTGGGGGATGAATATTCAATTAATACTTTTTCGCCTTTCTTATCTAAATTGAATTTTTTAGAGCTCTGAATAATTTTGTTTAACGCATTTACCCAAACCTCATCCGTAAAGCTAAAGTTTAAAAAGCCTTGAACTACTTGGAATTTTTTAACGCCAGAATAGTTCTCTATGACGAATTCGCCCAGTTTCTCGGCGATGGCCGCAGGTGCTAAACCTGCTTGCTTGGTAAAAGGGAAAACAACAAAAGTATAACTTCCTTCAAATTCCTTTTTGGTTTCTTGCAAAACCAAGTCGTTTGCTTGAATTTGAAATAATGAGGATAAGCCATTTTGCAGGGCTTCAATTAATTGTTTTTGTACTAATAACATAATAAAATAATTGGATTTAATGATCCCCAATAAGCAACAAAGGTAGCCAATTTGGATCAAATATTGCGATTTGACTTAATAAATGAGGAATTAAATCTTACCTTTGTGCCCATTATGTTGAATCTATATGCAGATGCGGTTGCCTCTTTAAAGTCCGGAGGTGTAATTTTATATCCAAGTGACACCATTTGGGGTTTGGGCTGTGATGCCCGTATGGATGCGTCCATTGAAAAACTATTTGATATAAAAAATCGACCAGAAAATAAGGGATTGATTTTGTTGATATCTAAAATTGAGCAATTAAGTGAATATGTGGAGCAGGTGCCAGAAATTGCTTGGGACTTAGCTGAGTTCGCAGAAGATCCATTGACCATCATATATCCTAAAGGCAAAAACGTCAGTAAGTATATGTTGGGCCCCGATGGCAGTATCGCAATCCGATTATTGAAAGATGAATTTTGCAAAGGTTTGGTGTATCGCTATCAGCGAGGAATTGTTTCCACTTCAGCCAACATTTCAGGAGCTCCATCGCCGACTGATTTTGCCAGTATTTCTGAATCGATCAAATCGCAGGTGGATTACATTTTAAAGCCAGAAAATTCGGATAAAAAGGGAGGATTGAAATCTTCCAAAATAATTAAATTGGGATTAGGTGGTGAGTATACGATGATAAGATCTTGATGAAATCCGGCATAGAAATTATTGAAAATCCAATTTTCAAGATCATTGGGGAAGCCTCAGATTTCTTGGGTTTAGAAAGCTATGTGGTGGGAGGTTTTGTCCGAGATAGCTTATTGGCTCGTGAATGTAAAGACATTGACATCGTTTGTTTGGGTTCAGGAATTGGATTAGCCGAAGAAGTGGCGAAGCGATTTAATTTGTCGGAGCAATCGGTATCTATTTTTAAGAATTTTGGTACGGCCATGTTGAAAGTGGACGACTGGGATTTGGAATTTGTGGGGGCGAGGAAGGAATCATATCAGCGGGATTCTCGGAAGCCTTTGGTTTTGGAGGGTAGTTTGGAGGATGATCAAAATAGGCGGGATTTTACGATTAATGCATTAGCGGTTTCGATTAATAAAGAAACTTGGGGTACATTATTGGATCCTTTTGGAGGAATTGATGATTTACAAGCTAAGATAATAAGGACTCCCTTGGAGCCTGGAATTACTTTTTCGGATGATCCATTGCGCATGATGCGAGCGGTTCGTTTTGCGACACAGTTGGGCTTTGACATTTTCCCAGAAACTTTTGAGGCTTTAACTACGGAGAAAGACCGATTGTCGATTATTTCGATGGAGCGTATTTCGGAAGAGTTGAATAAAATCATACTTTCAGATCGTCCTTCTTATGGATTTTTGTTATTAGATGCATGTCAAATTTTGCCCATTATATTCCCAGAATTCATGAAGTTGAAGGGAGTGGATACGGAAGAAGGGAAGGGGCACAAGGATAACTTTTATCACACGTTACAGGTGCTTGATAATATTTCAAAAAACACAAATGATCTTTGGTGGCGTTGGGCAGCTATTTTGCATGATATTGCAAAGCCTCAAACCAAGAAATTTGTGCAGAAAAAAGGGTGGACATTTCATGGCCATGAGGAAATGGGAGCGAGGCAGGTTCCTACTATTTTCAAAAGGTTCAAATTGCCTTTAAATGAGAAGATGAAGTTGGTTCAGAAGTTGGTCCGTCTCCACCTTCGCCCCATCGCTTTGTCCAAAGAAGAAATTACAGACTCAGCATTAAGGAGATTGCTTTTTGAGGCGGGGGATGAATTGGAAGCTTTAATGACTTTATGTAGGGCTGATATTACCTCTAAAAATGGGGATAAGGTTAAAAAATATTTACGGAATTTTGATACGGTGGAAGATAAGTTGAGAGAGGTAGAGGCCAGTGATTCGTTGCGTAGTTTTCAACCTGTTTTTTCTGGCGAGGTAATTATGGACGTGTTTGACATGGGTCCTGGGAAGGAAGTTGGCCTAATAAAAATCGCCATTCGTGAAGCTATTTTAGATGGCTTGATCCGGAATGATTTTGCTTCGGGTTGGGACTTTATGATTTCAGAGGGGCTGAAATTGGGTTTGAAGCCAGTGAAAGGCTTGGATCAAATGATCAGTTAATTTGTGGCTTATATTTGTTAAATTATATTAATTTCGCTTATGACCATTAATATATAATAACATGAATCAAATCCTTCAAAATATTCGGAGATTGAGAATTTCTAAAGAAATTTCTCAAGAGGCAATTGCCAACTCACTAAAAATGACCCAAAGTGCATATGCAAAATTAGAAAGAGGTCAAACAAAATTGAGTCTTGAAAGATATTTATTGATTTCGGTATATTTTGATGTGGATAAGTCGGTGTTGTTTCAAGATGATATTCAAATCTGATTTCAAATCATTAAGTCTTGGTGCTGTAATTGCCACAAACTATTGTATTCACCTTTTAAGTTAATTAATTCCTGGTGGGTGCCAACTTCCTGAACTTGTCCTCTTTTAAGGAAAACAATTCGGTCAACAGATTTTATCGTACTAAGTCGATGTGCTATAATGACAATTGTTTTAAGTTGTTTTTTGTAGGATTCTATGAATTTTTTAATGGGTAATTCCGAATTTGAATCTAATGAGGATGTGGCTTCGTCCAATAATAGAATTTCAGGTTTTTTATAAATAGCTCTGGCAAAAGCTATTCTTTGTTTTTGACCTCCTGATAATAATGTTCCATTTTCGCCAATTTCAGTATTATAGCTATTGGGTAGCCTTTCAATAAATTCATTGATTTCAAGTTTACTACATATATCTAAGATTCTTTTAATGTCAGGATTGGGATCTCCAAGTGCAATATTTTCAATAATATTTCCGGAGAACAATTGTAAATCTTGGGAAATCACCCCCACCATTGATCTTAAATCTTTTATATTTATATCATTCATATTGTAATGACCAATAAAAATACTCCCTTCTTTTATTGGGTATAACTGTTGAAATAAAGAAAATATGGTTGTTTTACCACAACCGCTTTCACCGACTAGTGCAGTAACTTGATTTTTGAAAATAGTTAAATTGAAATCGACAAATAATTTAGTCTTATTTCCATAGCTGAAAGTAACATGTTGGAATTGAATGTCACCTAAATCAGGTTTTTGTAAAGTTAACTTGCCTTGATTTGTGGTTTCGATTTCTAAATCCATGATTTCAAAAAGTCTATCACTAGCGATTAACGCATTTTGAATCGATTTATTTGCCCCAATGAGCATGGAGACAGGGCCTGTAAAAAAACCGATTAATGCATAAAATGAAAATAATTCACCTGGTGTAAGCATACCATCAATTACATAGTATGATCCAAACCATAATATAATGATTGTTAAAATGGACGATAGATATTGGCTTGATGCAGATGCGAATAGGCTATTTAATCCTGATTTAAAACCTGTGAATAATAATTTTATAAACCTGTGCTCTATTTGTTTGTTTGAAAATTCTTCAATTCCAAATTCCTTAATTGTTTTGGCATGATTGACGGATTCTACTAATTGTGTTTCCAATTTTGCGGAAACTTCCATTATTTTCCTTTCATTCCTTTTGTTTAAATAATTCATAGAAAAATAAATGCCCGCATAAATGGGTATGATGGATGAAATAATCAATGCAAGTTTCCAATAATAGGTAAACATCAAAGCAACAGTAAACACGATGACTAATGAATTTACTAAAATTTCCAATGCAGTTTCATTGATAAAATTTCTTATTTTAATTGCATCATTTATTCTAGAAATTATTTCACCAATTCGCATCGTATCAAAAAATCTTTGAGGCAAATTCATTATGTGTGTATAGTATCCAAGGATTAATTGGGCATCAATTAACTGGCCTGTTTTCATGACTAATACCGTTTTCTTAGCTCCAATAATGGCTTGAACACTTATTAATAAGATCATTAGGCTACTCATCAAATTCAATAAATTTTTATTTCCATTGATTAAAACATGATCTGTTATTTTTTGAATATAAATAGGGATTGATAGCCCCAAGATTGTATATAATAGTGCCCCAAAGATGGATTGAAACAAAATTGACTTATGGGGTTTTATCAACGAATAGAACCGGGTTATATTTGATTGTTTAAAATTTGAAGGAGAAAAGTTAATTTTAGGTGCAATTAAAATTAAGGCACTTGACCAACTTGTTTCAAACTCCTTTAAACTTATTTGAATTAGGTAGCCCAAGCTTGGATCCATTATAGTTAATGATTTTTTTTTCACTTTGTAAATAACAACAAAATGTTGTAGCCGATTTTCATACATCATGTGTGCTATTGATGGCAAAGGGATTTTGTCAATTGCTTCAATGCTAGCTTTTACGCCTTTTGCATGAAAGCCCATTTTATCTAAGGCGTCAACTAGCCCTAATACATTTGCTCCATTTTTATCTGTTTCCGACCATTGTCTAATTTTTGTAATGGGTACAAATATCTTATGAAAATTTCCTACAGATGATATGCACGCTGCGCCGCAATCCATCATGTCGTGTTGCTTTACTTCAATGGACTTCATTTTATGTGATTTTTATTTTATTGGGATTAATCCAATCATCTACTTTGTCAAATAATAGGTCAATGATCATTCTTTTAGCCAAAAAGAAATTTCCAGTTAAAGTCATTCCTTTTATTATCTTTCCTTTAACTCCATTTTTCAACACTAAATCTTTTTGGGAGTATGTACATCTTACTACAAACACCATCTCATTATTGATTATTCTGGGGTTTTTGTCTATTTCTATCACATAGCCACTTAATGAACCCCATTGATTATGATTGAATGTATCTAAATTGAATTTTACTAATTGGCTTGTTTTTATATATCCAATATTTTTAGGTGAAATGACACACTCAATAATAAGATTTTCATTAGGTGATATTTGAGCTAATACCTGTCCATTTAATAAATTAGCATTTTCTGTAAGTCCTATGGAATTGATAATATGACCAGTTATTGGAGCTTTTATAAAATAATTATTTTTTTCAAGGGATATTTTATTTATCTCATTCGAAATATTTATTATTTCTTTCGAAATTTCTTTAATATCAAATTGCCAACGGGTTAAATTATCTTTTACGAACCCTTTGGATACCTCTTTGGCTATTTCATTTTCAAATTTTGACCTTTCATATTCGATCAGTGGGATCACATTTTCTTGAAAAAGAAATTGGTCTCGATTGAATTTTAATTGGGCCTGCTCTGATTTTAATTCTAATTCTTTGAAGTGAGTTATATACCGATAATAATCTTCTTGAATGCTCACATTCACTAAACCTGAGTTTTTTAATTGAACCACTTGAGTCAAATCTGCTAAAATTGTTTTTTTGAATTTTAATTCATCCTCTAACCTATTTTTATCATTTTTATTTTCTTTTGAATCCAATATTAATAAGGTGTCATTTTTGTTAACGGCCAGGTTTGGCGCAACTTTTTGATAAATAATTCGACCTGATTGTAACGATGTTATAGGGATATTTTCAAAGCTACTACGGATAATTCCGCGACTTTGTATGCTTATGTCAATGTTTGTTAAACATGTGATAGTTAATAGAATTGCTATTAGTGGCAATGAAATGCTATAAATTGTCAGAACTTGACTTTTGTTTATAGCATATAAATTTTCAATCGTATGTTCAAAATCATCGTTTTTAATTTTCACGGTTTTTATGAATTTAGTTTTATAAATTTTTTTGATAGATTTCTATCATATTTTTAATTTTCAGACCAACTGATTCAATGGATGAATTAATCAAGTCAGGTAGAGTTTCTTCTAACTTTTGATCATGTACTTTCAAATTGATTCTAATTTTTTGAACTCTTAAATGCCCATTAATTTCAATTTCAAATATTCCTTCTGGATCTTGATGTACTTCTATGATTTCATTTTTTATGTCTTGAATCATTTTTTGAAATTCTTGTATTTTGGCTACATTCATTTTATTTAGGTTTAAAATAGTTTAATGGAAAAGTTTAGATTACTCACTGGTAGATTAGAGATACTTGAAGTCAGAATCCGGTTTTGACCTAAGAATTTTGATCTGGCAGGATCTTTGATTAACAAGCTATTAGCCTCTTTACTCGCATAATTGTATCTTAATTCAAAATTCAAATGCTTTTTTCTTGATATTTCATAAGAATACCCAAAGGCAATGGATAGCAGAGGAATACTTTTGTTGACAATAAGTTGAATGGGTTCCTCTTTTAAATTCATCAATTTATATTGTGCAGAAGTAAAACTTTGTAATCCTGGTATAGGAATTTTTTCTACAATTATCCCAAATTGTGGGCTTACATAAATTCCATAAGGTCTTTTATCATGATGATAGATTTTTTCAAATTTTAAGCCTAATCCTGCATAATTTATTTTTCGACCCCCTAATCCAAAATTGGTGGACCCATCATAAAATGCCTTGATGGCCTTGCCAACTTTTATTTCGCAACTGAAGCCAATTAGAATTGGATTAATCGTTTTTTTTTGAATCAGATACCTATTATCTAATTGCCATTTGCTTTCAACAAATCTTGTGACAAATGAATTAGAGGAAGAATTTAAAGGAGTCATTGAAAGCGTTGTGCCTATGCTGATGTGATAGTACCAAAATTTAACAAAACGATTTTTTTGTTTGTAAGTACCTGCTTTACCATCTTTATGTTGTGTATTATCATTTAATGTCAGTTTTTTTTTGGCTTTAAAATATAAAACATCATCTTTTTGAATGTTATTTGCATAATCTATATCAAAATTGACTAGCGTATCAATTTTGTCAATTTGAATTTCTAATTTCAATACTTCGAATGCTTCTTTTTGGGAGGTCCAACTTCTGCTTTTATGCTCATGGATTAATGATTTGAAATACCATTTATCGCCAAATGCCTTGTAACTTATTTTCCATTTTGATTGGTGCAATATAGCCCATAAACTGTTCGAGTTTATCGCTTCAATCTGTAAGGTTATGATGGCAAATGTTGCTTTATCTATCAACAGATAACTTTCGTACGAGTTCTCTCGATTTTTTTTAGGTGAAAATGATATTTTGTATATTGGCCTATTTTCATGCATAATTTCTTCTACGATAAATCGGAATCTTTTTAATTTTGTTGAATCTAATATTGCATATGAATTGTTTGAAAAATCAAAGAATTCTATTGCTCGACCGGTCGCTCCCCAAATAACAAAATTGGATGAATCTACTTTTTCAAATTCTTCCATATTTAAATTATTCAACTCTATTTTAATTTTATCATCAGAGGAGAATTTTGGCATGATGGATTTTAATACTGAGGTCAAATGGTATATTTTGTTTTGATTTTGATCCTCCAATGTTTCACTTTGGCTTCCAAACATCGCATAAGCTTTATTCGCATAATTGATTTTAAAATTTCGTATGGCTTTTTTAATTATTTCCTCTGCTCCATTGGTAATTTTAACTTCATCCAATTGGTTTTCCATGGATTCCATCTCGATAATCAGATTATCTTTAATGCTTTTTAGATTAATTTCTTGAGTCCTATACCCGATGAATGAGATTTTCAGTTGATTGCTTTTCTGTTGGTCAATCTCTCTAATAGTAATTTTAAAAGAACCATCATTTGAGCTAATAACACCGCGGTAACCTATTTTAATGCTAGCAAAGGTTAGGGGTTCTTTGGTTGTTCGATCTACAATTTTTCCATGAATTAGCTGACCATAAAATGAATTTGGTATTAGCAGAATAATAAAAAAAAAGTAAGTAAATAGGTATTTT
>JBIKRO010000023.1:0-33603 GCA_044349095.1 Aquirufa sp.
AGGTGCATTGGATGAAGAAATAGAGCCAAAACCACGTATACGCACGTCAGGCGAAGAACCCGGTTGGCCCGATGTCGAGGTAGTCGAAACTCCTGGCGCAATACCTTCTAAAGCCTGACCTATATTCGTAATAGGCCTAACTGCTAATTTCTCCGCGCCAATTTTAGCCGAAGAACCTGTAAAAGAAGACTTTTTAGCTGTTCCAAAGGTAGTGATTACCACCTCATCTAAGGTTTCATTGGCCGTCAACAATTGAACATTGATCACCGACTTGTTACCTACTAAAATCTCTTGATTTACATACCCTACATAGGTAAAAATTAATGAGCTTGTAGATCCTACATTAATTTTGAATGAACCATTCACATCAGAATTTGTACCTCTACTCGTTCCTTTGATTGAAATAGTCACTCCAACTAATGCCTCTCCCGCATCATTGGTTACTTTACCAGTAACCTGTCTTTCTTGTGCGTACAATGGACTCAATGCCGCAATCCAAAGAATCATCAATAAACGTAATGTTTTCTTCATAAATTGAATTTTGATTGTTAATGAAAGAATTTAAAAAGCAAATATAAAAGAGTTTATATTACAATAGTAATACTATCATAAAAATTCCTTTACAATTATTTAAAATAAATTTCAAAGGTTAACTCGCAAAAAATAAAAAGGTTTTAGAAATTTAAAACAGCATGTTTGATTTTTTCGCGTTTCCAAGTGTAGGTGACATGAATGCGGCCATCCCGCGTTTGAATTATGGCTGGGTAAGAGAATTCTTTTAATGGTGTGTTTTCTAACTCGCCCAATTTAGTCCAATGCGTCCCATCTTTTGAAGTAGAAACGGCTAATATCTCGCGCTCCCCTTCTGTCTCTTTGGGCCTATTTCCGAGTGGATTATGAACCAAAACATGTAAGCCACTTTTTAACGTAATGGCATCACTACCTGAATTAGGATTTTTTAAATTCGTTTTTTGTAATTGAGTCCACGTATTCCCTTGGTCTGACGAATAAGCCTCCATGATAAAACCCGTATTACTTCTGCAAAGTAATTTCATGCGACCATCCTGTAGAAAAATTACGCTAGGCTGGATGGCTGAAAAACTTTTGCCATCATTTAAGGCTTTCGTTTTTTTCCAAGTCCTGCCCCCATCTTTCGTCATTTCAAAATGCAATTTATCCCCTGAATCTTCCGAACTACTTGGGCATAAAAGAGTACCATCAGCTAATAAGAGTGGTTTATTTTTGACCGGCCCCAAGATACCTTTGGGTAATTTTTCCGCCGCAGACCAAGTTAGCCCTGCGTCTTTTGAACGCTTCAGCATCCCCCACCATTGGGATGGTTTGGGACCCACTTTGTAAAATAATATCAATTCACCTTGAGGCATTTGGAATAGGACGGGATTCCAACACGGATACTGGACTTTTTTATTCTGAACCCCATCCGCCACTTGGACCGGGGGAGTCCAGCGACCTTGGATATTTCGACTCAACCAAATTCCCACATCTTTATTTCCCTCATCGCTACCCGCAAAAAAAGCAGAAACTAATCCCTTATGTGTTTCCACGATTGTAGACGCATGACTTGAGGCAAAAGGTGCCTTGGTAAAAATAAACTCAGAGGGTAATTTCTGAGCAGAAAGACCCAAACTAACCAACATGCACAGCCCAAAAAAGAATACCTTCATCCGATTCATAAAATTTATGATTTAAAAATACGATCCATTAAAATCCACTTCTCCCCATTTTTTGCCCAAGGCAAGGGCTTTTGAAATTTCCACATCAATTCCTCCCACGCGGCAATCTTTGGATTAGTCGCATCAAAAGCTGCTTTCTTTTCAAAAGTAAACTCATCCACGGTTTCCAAAATCATAAACATTCGATTGCCCGTTCTAAATATTTCTATATTTAAAACTCCCGCGTCGATATCATGTTGGGTTACCTCGGGCCACGCATTGCCCTTGGCATGATAGTGTTCATATTCTTTAATTAATTCTGAATCATCCACTAGATCTAAAGCCAAACAAAATCTTTGCATAAAATTATTGTTTAAAATACTGATTAAATGACTGTATCGTTTGGGTCGCAGCCGCCTCTGAATTAGGCCAAGCAAATGCCTCCGCAGAAACAAAACCCGTGTAATTTATTTGCTTTAACACCTTGGCCACCTCGCTAAAGTCCGAATGCCCATTTCCCACCGGACGCCTATTGCTATCCGCAAAATGTACGTGAATAACAAAATCACCCGATGCCTTAATGCTCGCCGCCATATCCGCCTCCTCGATATTCATGTGAAATAAATCGGCCAATAATCCCACATGCTGTATTTGGCGCGACTTTAAAAACTTAACCCCATCGCCAAGCGTATTGATTAAATTAGTTTCATACCTATTTAAAGGCTCATAAATTAATTTGACGCCTAAGGTTGACGCATGCTTCCCTAAATAACTCAAACCATCAGCCAACCAATACATCGCCTGTTCCCGTTCTACCCCTGCCACCACATTTCCTTGCATCGATCCGATAATCGCTGGCGCCCCAAAAGCGGCTCCAAAGGTGATCATCGACTCGATAAATTCTATGGCTTTTTTACGAATGGCCGCATCCGGATCCGTTAAGGTCAATCCATGGATCACTTTCCCCGCACCGGTGCCAACAGCCGCTATTGTCAAATTATATTTTTCTAAAAGTGTTTTGGTTTCTGTCACATCAAGGGCGTCAGCAGACGCAGTAAATAATTCCACCGCATCAAAACCCAAAGAGGAAGCGTGTGCCAAACTCTGTTGTAAATCATTCCAATAAATCCAAGGGCCTGATTTAATTTCGGGAACTAAGGCAATCGTAACGCAGGATTTTATCATCTTTTTATCGGTCAAAATCAACCATTATTTTCGTTATCCCTTTCGCATTAGCGGCCCAATCGGCCAAGGCAGCCCCCGCATCATCCAATGAAACCGTCTTTGAAATTACATCCTCGACAGGAAATTTACCCGCCTCCAAATAGGCAATTACCTCCGGAAATTCATCCGTGCAATTCCGTGAACCTAAAATTTCTATTTCCTTTCGGACAAAAATACCGGTATTAAATTCAACCGCCGATTTGGCATACCCGATGCAAACCACTCGGCCCGTATACGCCACTTCATCCACCGCGGCCCGATACGTCATCGCATTTCCTACAGCCTCAATAATCACATCAGGTCCATCGCCATCCGTGATGCGCGTCAATGCCTCATGCAAATCTTCCTTACTCGTATTTATCGTATGGGCAACGCCAATCTTTTTGGCAATCTCCATTTTTGAATCATCAATGTCAATGGCAATAACCTCAGCACCCCGATTCACCGCAGAAGCAATCGCTCCCATTCCCACAATCCCACAACCGATCACCGCAACCCGATCCTGACTACTCACTCGGCCTCGAGCGGCCGCATGAAAGCCCACGGTCAATGGCTCCACTAAAGCCAATTCTTTTAAGCTAAGTTTCTCCGATATAAATAAATCCTGCCAATGAATCGCGATGTACCTTGTCATCGCACCAGGCCGACGAACGCCCATCGTTTTATTATCTTGACATGCATTCCTTCGACCCTTTCGACACGAAATACATTTTCCACAATTCAAATATGGATAGACAGTTACTTTATTGCCCAATTTAAATGATTCAGGTACTTGGCTCCCAATCTCTTCAATTGTCCCGCCCACTTCATGACCCAATACATTGGGATATTCTTGCAATTCAAAAAGGCCTTTAAACCCATTTAAATCACCTCCACAAAACCCAACCATGCCTATTTTCAGCAAAACCTCTTCAGGTCCTATGCTCGGTTTGTCAATTTCACGAATCTCGGTTTGGCCTATAGCCGTTAGAAATAATGCTCTCATTTGATTTATGGGCGTGGTATGTTATTTTCTGGCCGACCTTCGAACCACATTACATTTTTAACGGGGGCAATGACAGCGGCCAACTCATCTAAAATTCCTTCTGGGATTTTAAAATCCAAAGAAGCAATATTTCGTTGGATTGACGTCAGTCGGCACATCCCCACAATCGTCGTAGCGATATCGGGATGATCCATGGCATAACGCATCGCCACATCACTTAAACGCACCCCATATTTTTGACAGATTTCCAATAAGGAGGGCTGGATCGCCAACATCTCCTTCGGGGCATTATGCCATTCGGGAAGTGCCGCGTCAGACAAAATCCGTTGCATCAAAGGAGCGGCATTCATCAAACCAAACCCTTTTTCCTTCGACAAGGGTACTAATTCATCATTAATTTCATCTTGAAGCAAATTATAATGCGCCCATGAAAGGACAGTGTCCAACTCCACTTGGCGTGCAATTTCGGCTAAATAGCGAACAGGCAAACCCGTAATCCCAATAAACCTAGCCTTACCTGAAGCTTTGATTTTTTCAATCACCGGCATCGCTTCGTTTAAAATTTGCTCTTTGGTCACAAATTCAATATCGTGCAATTGGAATAAATCTACGTAATCCGTTTGTAATCGCTGGAGTGATTCGTCAATGCTCGCCATGATTCGCTTCGCAGAAAAATCAAATTCTCGCAAATCATATCGGCCACATTTGGTCGCTAAAAAAATATCTTTTCGCTTTCCCTGCAGGGCTTTCCCTAAGCGAGTTTCTGCTAGCGTAATTCCATAAAAAGGGGAAACATCAAAAAAATTAACTCCATGATCGATGGCATAATGAACGGCATTCTTACCTTCCTGCTCGTCTACCACATCAAACACATTTCCAAGGGGGGAAGCTCCATAACCTAGAACGGAGATGAGCTCATTTGTCTTACCTAATTTGCGGTATTCCATGTTTTTTTAAAGAGATTAAATAGGTTTTAAACAAAGATATTGATTTTTTTATTTTGAAGCGCCTTCTGAAAAATACAAATTTACCTTTCTGTGCATGGTATAAAGTCGGAAACCTTTCCCATCCTTTAACACCATTCCACTGGATTGATTATTGCCCATAATCGGATTCTTTTCATACTTTTTCCAATGAATTAAATCGGAAGAAACTGCGATATTCGTGGACCATTCATGCCAATCTTTAAACGCCGATGCGTGATAATATGCATAATAAAGACCTTTGTAGCGAATCACTTGGTTCATAGCCACGGCAAAAAGATCATAGGCGTCCGGTCCCATTTTGATGACTGGTTCATCCTGGACATTGGTCCATATTTTTAGGTCTTTGGATGTAGCTAACCATATCCCCAAATCATCTCGTTCATAAAATAAGTTCCAAACCCCTTTTGCTTTTATAACTGTTGGAGTGCCATAAGCTCCCTTTCGAATGGGGCTTCCGTCGATATTCCGAATGTCTAAATTTCCTTTTTCCTGCCAATGTATCCGGTCTTTTGAGACCAACATGTGTGCAATGTCCCCCTCGCCTTCCGCAAACATGTAATAAGTTTTTCCTGATTTAACCACACACATATCTTCTACCCATTGGCCTGGATGAATCGTTTCCTTGGTAAAGCGCTCAAAATGTATTCCATCTTTTGAAGTGGCATAGCCCAAAAACTTGGTAGGCGAATCTGGTGAATACCCGGTAAACCACAAATGATAATTTGGCCCCTCTTTCAGAATAAATCCCCGCTCTCTGATTTGTTTATCCCAGGTATCTAGATTCGTTCCAGTAAAAATCGGATTTCCAAGATATTCTTTAAAATTCACTAATTCAGAGGGGAAGGTATTTTGGGCCAAAACTCCAGAAGCATTAATAGCTAAAACTCCCAATATAAACCCATAAATGATGCCTAATTTTTTCATTTTAAATATAGATTTATTTAAAAAATCATACAATTATTTTCCTGTAAATCGCAATAAAACTAAATTATCTAAAATCAAATTACTAGACCAAATAAAGGATGCTCCTGAGAACTGTGGACTAAAATTTGTAAAAGCATTTTTAGGGCCAACGGTAGATTCGGTATATAAATTAGCAGCAGGCCAAGTAGCAAAATCAAAATCGGAGGCGAACCAGTTCGTTGGCATAGCCCAATGCAAAGCATATGATTTTAATCCCGCAGAGGAGGTCGTTGGGCAACCCGAAGAGTTTCGGGAAGTTCCCGTTTCAGTAACACAATCGACCGAGGCTAATGGCGCTATATAAAAGGTTTGGGCTTTCCAGCTAGCATTCGTCACGGTACCGTCACTAAATTTGGCTATAAATCCACCATCGCCAGGGTGATTCGCATCGCCCCCATTCAATTCGGTTCCCAAGCCTAAATTCTCTTCCCAATCGACTAATTTGATCGCATATTTAATCGGTCGTTTAGCTTTAAATTTCACAAAGGAAGAGTTGAAAGGTGTGAAAGGGACTGCGTCCACGCCGACTAGTTTCCCATTCACATAAAGTTCAAAATAATTATCCCCATAAATAAATCCTGTAATAATCTCCCCGTCTGCGTCTATGATAGTGGTTGGGATTTTAGCGGTATCCACTTGGGCGATTGATGAAGGAGATTTAGCATTACACTCATTGAATAAATCAGGAAGTTTATTGGCCGAACTGAAACTGTTTTCAGCTGGCAAAACCCATGATTTAGCATCTGTTGATAGTATATTTCCCACAGCAGAAACTCTTCCCCCTGTGCATGTGTACAAACTACCGACAACTGTCGTACCTATTCCCTGTGTAATAGAACCTGTACCCGAATAGGTTTTTGTCGGGGTGACCGAGGTACCTGTCGAAGTCGAAGTGGATACTTCTGTTTTCTGGCAAGCCCAACACATCATAATCATGGCTAATCCAATCGCTTTTTTCATCTTATTTTTTTTATTTTCCTTCACCCCAAGCGTTCCATGTTTCCTTGTAGCATACTAATTCCCATATCCCCTTCAAAATAATCTTTGGGAATTTTATTCCAAACTAAATCATGTTTTAATAAGTATTGTGGCCAGTTGGCCTGCAGGTCAACTTTCGGCTGTCCCACTTTTATTCTTGGAACCGTTAATGTATTGGCTAAAAAAATGAACTTTTGAATTTTTGGGTTCATTGTATATTAGCGTAAATCGCTAAGTTTAAAATGTAATGATTCGAAGAGTCGAACATACATGGAAGGGGTTTAATAATGTAGGCAAATTGGAATCTTAGGCAAAATAAAAAAATAAAATCATTTAGAAATGATTTTAAAGGATTGATATGATCGGATCAATTAATATATTGCTAATTAATTGTACTTACCTAATACATATAAACCTATTTTAGCATGTTAAAAATAAGCTTCGCCTTGATTTATGGGCTTCTTTTCTTTTTTGGAATTCATTTTTTCGATTCTTCGTCCGAGCAAAATAAAGTAAATGCCGTTGTCAAAATTGACACATTACGCAATGCCGGTTTTTGGCCTGGTGAGTTACAAGTTAAAAATTTCACGAGTGGCGACCTCACTCCTTCCCCTGCTTGTTTGGCCGTTGCCGCAACCGGCGAGGTATATGTGGGAGTGGATAAAATTGGTTCATTGGGTAAGACACCTAAAAAGGGTTATATCTTAAAGCTTATCGACAAAGACCATGATGGAAAAGTTGATGTCAGCACCCAATTTGCGATGGTTGATAATCCACGTGGAATCATTTCTTTGGGCAACAAAGTATATGTGCTTCACACGGTGTTTTCTCCAGAAACGGGAAAAGCGTCAGGTATGGATTTAGTGGTATTTGAAGACAAGGACAATGATGGAGTGGCTGATGGGCCTTCTTCTCCTTTGATTGAGCATATCAGTTCCGTTAAATTTCTTCAAAGTAGAGGTACTGACCATTCAACCAATGGAATTCGCTTGGGCATTGATGGTTGGATTTACATCGCCGTGGGCGATTTTGGTTTCCACGATGCCGTTGACCGTTCAGGAAAAAAGTTGACCATGTTGGGTGGAGGAATCGTACGCGTTAGGCCAGATGGAACTGAAATGGAGGTTTATACACACGGCACTAGAAATATTTACGATGTGGCGATTGACGCCTACATGAATATATTTACGCGCGACAATACCAATGATGGAGCGGGTTGGAACATTCGTTTTAGCCATCACATTCAATCGGGTGAATATGGCTATCCCCTGTTATTTAAGCACTTTACAGAAGAAATTCTTCCTGGTTTAGTGGATGTAGGTGGGGGTTCTGGTACGGGATCTTTGTTTATGGATGAGCCAACATGGCCTGCGAAATACAACCAAGTGCCTATGATGGCCGATTGGGGAAATAGCATGTTGTACATACATCGGGTGACACCTGATGGAGCTAGCTTCACTCAAAAAGATGAGACCTTTATTAAGTTGGCGCAAATAACAGATCTAGATGTGGATGGTTCGGGCCAACTATACCTTGCGGCATGGGATGGGGCAGGATTTTCAGGAAGTCCAACCAAAGGATTTGTCATCAAAGCGGTGCCAAAAGGTTGGACCTATAAAGCATTTCCTGATGTTAAAAAATCTTCATTGGTGGAGTTAACGGATTTATTGAAATCCAATAGTGCGGTGGCAAGAATTACGGCCCAACAAGAATTATTGGGCAGAAGTGCGAAGGATGCCGCTTCTATATCTTGGAAATTAGCCGCTGATAAATCACTGCCTTTATATACGAGAGCTACAGGAATTTTCACCTATGCGCAAGCAGCAGATCAAAAAGAATTGGCGAAGCTTGCTACGTTGGTCTCAGATAAAAGTGTTAGAGAATTTGCATTAAGAGCGATGGCTGACAGAAAAACAAAAAGCAAATTAATTCCTTTAGCTCCTTATTTGAATGGGTTAAATGACCCATCTCCTCGAGTTCAGGTTGCATCGGCCATTGGCCTAGGCAGATTAGGTCGCAAGGAAGCGATTCCAGCTTTGTTGCAAGTAAAAGTTCCTAGCTCATTTGTGGCACCTCCCAAAGATAAGGAAGGACCGCATGCAACACCTAATTCAGCTATCATTCCTTCTCACGTAGCGGTTCAGGCGCTTAGAAGTTTAGATGCGAAGAAAGGAAGCATCGCAGCGTTGGCGACTAAAAATTCCACGATTGCTTTGTGGGCAATGCGTTATATGCATGATCCCGCTGTGGTGAAGGCACTTTTATCGACGTACAAAAAGTCTACCCAACCTAAATTAAAATCTCAGATTTTAGAAACAGTCGCTCGTTTGTATAAGAAAGAAAATTTCTATGAGGGTCAATATTGGTGGTCGACAAAGCCGAATGGACATGGTCCATATTACAAGACGGCTGACTGGGAATCAAGTCCAGAAATAAAGGATTTCTTCCTGGCACTTTGGAATAAATCAACGGATGCTGAAAAAATAGCATTATCGGATTTAAATGAAAAGCATCAAATGGAAATTGCCGAGATGGCCGGTGCTGCTCAGAATATGGTAGCCAAAGAAGAGGTGAAAGTTGACCTAGAAGCCATTCGCAATAAAAAAGGACAAATAGGAAATACCTCCATTGAAGATATCATGTTAGCCATGGTTAAAATGCCAGGAAATTCAGCTGCAGGTAGAGCTTTATTCAACAAGCAAGGCTGCGTCGTTTGCCATAGTTTGAAACCCGGAGATATGCCAAAAGGTCCTTACATGGGGCAGATTGGTGCGATCATGAATAGAGAGCAAATTGCTGAGTCTATTTTAAAGCCAAATGCATCGATCTCACAAGGATTTGCAACCGTATTAATTACGACCAAAAACAAGAGAGAATATATGGGATTTGTCACCTCTGAATCAGCCGAAAGACTAATCCTACGAGATTTAACAGGGCAAACAACCACAATTAAGACTGCAGATATTACCAGCAGAAAAGAGATGGAAACATCGATGATGCCGACGGGTCTTGCGAATGAATTATCGTATGAAGAATTCGCTTCCTTGATCACATTTTTATCAGAGCAAAAGAAATAATTTATTTTTTCTTTAAGCTAAATTTGAAGATCCGACCATGAGTCGGATCTTTTTTTTTGAAGTTGATTATCAGTATCCTTATATTTTTATTATAACATCATTTTTTGAAGGATCTAATTCTTAATCGTGCGTACGAATCGGCAATGGCTTTTATTTGTTTTAATATCATTTTAAAATAATATTATGGAGCTTTTACTTTAATTGACACTTCAGTTTTAGAGGGCCGGTATTTTATGAGGAGGATGTGAATAAGTTGATTGCGGCTAATTAAATCATTTCATAATTGCGCTATTTTTAGCTAGCGAAATCTCTAGTGTTTTATTGATCTTAAAATTTTGATCACCTAACAAATACATATCAAAAGTCCCCGAGGTCATTTGTTGGGTTTGAATTTCAAATAAACCGGATGGGGCTAAATAGTTTCCTGTTTTGATAAAATTCAATTTCCCATTTTTATAAAATTGAATGGGACAAATATATTTTTTACCCGTCAATTTATTTTCAAAAAGGATATACCAAATCTTACTTAAACCCACAGGAAATGGAAAACCAGCAACTTGGTACATGAAATGATTATCTTTTGGTAAGTGATGGGTTGTATATGATGAAATGTCAAATGGAACTATTTGGGTAATTTTATTCAACAATGGCTTGGCAAAATAAGACTCATTGATTTTCCAAATATTTGAATGATATGAAGGAATCAAAAATTCATTGGCCAGGAATACAAATTCAGGATCTTCGCTAAACATCATTTGATTACTTTTCCAATTATAGGAATCAGCTATAAATAATCCTTTTTTTTGAAAAACAATCTGGGTGTATTTAAAATAAGCCAAAACAGAAAAAGAAATTGCAACTACAAAAGTTAATAGAAGCATACGTTTGTATTTAATTAAAAAAGGCAATAAAATTAAATACAAGCAAGTAATTAGAAATGGGCTAAACATCTCGAATCGACCACTTACTACAATCCTGTCCGCACTTCTTACTAAAGCAATTAAAAAAATTGCCGCAGCCATGTAGCTATAAAATGAAAGCAAAATAATTTTTTCTGATGAAAGAGTTGAACCTGAAAATAGCCCCTTAAATACAAAGTATAGGTAAGTTGAAAAAACTATAGAGCCAAAAATCACTGAAAATAAGATACCCTGATTATCGAAAATGGTAAAAATTGCTCCAAATAAGCCGAAAAATGTAAAAAAAATATTGTAAAAATTCGTACTTATTTCAGCTATATGACCACTGTGACTATAATATAGTTTATACAATATAAAATATACAAGTAAAGAAATAATGACTCCAATCAATATTTTGTATCTTTTTTGAAATAAAAATGAAAGACCAATACTACTAATTGCGAATAAACCACTACCAAATGTAAATGCTGCCATAAACATCAATATAAATGTAATATATACAGACGCTCTATCCGTTTTAATTGAATATTTAATAGCGAAAAAAGTTAATAATGAGGTAGTAATATGATATAAACCTGCATTTGCTGAAGTTGTCACATCATGAAACTGTGGTTGCAAAATCAACAATACCACTGGAAGAAAATAAATTATATTTAATTTCAGTTTTTGAAATTCCAAATAAAATAAATAAACTATTACAAGAATTTGAAAGGTATTAAGATAGATAAAAAAAGTAAATGAGAGAGAACCTAAAACCTCATAAACGATTATTACAATCATACGCACGACAACTACAAAATGATCGTTATCTAGCTCAAAGAAGGTTTTTATTAAGTCAAGAATGGAAAGATTCTGTGTTTTAAGCTTATAAATAAAACGAATCAAATCGACATCATCTTGAAATGGGAAATCGATTGCTGACCAAATGATAAATGTGACAAATAATACAATGGCAGAGGCAATGGATATGATGCCAATATATGATTTTTGTTGATTCGTAATTGACTTCATGCAATGGTTAGTCTTTGTTCAAAATTTTTAGCAATAGCTATTATTACTCATGCAAATTGAATCTGTTTGCAAAGCTAATCATTGAACTAAATAATTCACATAAATTTATAATTCAAATCATTTAAATCATTAAACAACTAAAATTCTTTTAATAAATAAAATTTAATCGCTCAAATAATTTCTTTTCCCCTAATTGTTCTTGATTTTTGCCAAACACTAGCAAATACACATTGGAAATAGTCATTTTAGGAGGAGGTGCTGCCGGATTTTTTGCCGCCATTTCGGCAAAAAAACACTTTCCACAAGCACATGTACGGGTGTTTGAGAAAACGTCTAAGTTTTTGGGGAAAGTAAAAATCTCGGGAGGCGGCCGTTGCAACGTCACAAACGCATTATCAAATCACCGATTATTATCCGAAAAGTATCCAAGAGGGGAAAAATTCTTGCGAAAAGCTTTTGAGCAATTTGATACAAAAGCCACAATGGAGTGGTTCGAAAACCGGGGTGTTCCATTGAAAACCTACTCAGACCTTTGTGTTTTTCCGGTATCAAATGAGTCTCAAAGCATCATTGATTGCCTGTGGAAAGAAGCAAAAACATTAGGGGTTGAATTGTGGACCTTGCGCGCCATAGACAAAATAACACCGCTAGAGAATGGTTTTGAAATTAGCTACAAAGAAGTTACTGAAAAAGTGGACCGAGTGATAGTTACGATCGGCGGGCAACCTAAATTGACTGGGTTTTCTTGGCTAGCCGATTTAAACCACAACATCATCCCACCCATACCTTCCTTATTTACATTTAACATGCCCAAAGAACCCATTCGTGAACTGATGGGCATCGTGGTGGAAGAAGCAGTTGTTCGAATAGAAGGTCAAAAACTTTTAGGCAAAGGTCCTTTATTAATCACTCATTGGGGCATGAGCGGTCCAGCGATTCTACAATTATCGGCTTGGGGAGCGCGCATACTAGCCGAATCAAATTACGAATTCAGCATTTTAGTTAATTGGCTTAATGAAACGAAAGAAAATACGCTCCGAGAAAGCTTAGTTAAAACCATCAGCATTCATGGCTCTAAGATGATTTCAAATCTAAACCCCTTTGAGATACCCAATCGACTTTGGCTTTTTTTATTATCAAAAAATGAAATTAATCCAGCGACCAGGTGGAATGATTTAGGTGCAAAAAATACCAATAAACTTGTAAACACCCTATTAAACGACCGCTATGTCGTCCAAGGAAAGACCACGTTTAAGGAGGAATTTGTTACCGCTGGAGGAGTGGATTTACAAGAAATCGATGTCAACACCATGCAAAGCAAAATACATCCTGGCTTGTTTTTTGCCGGTGAAGTCATGGACATTGATGGCATTACGGGGGGATTCAATTTCCAGTCGGCCTGGACCACAGGTTATATCGCCGGAAAAAATGTGGGGAACTAAAACTCTCCCCCAAAATTTATTGCGCGCACGGCAAAAATTTAATTCAAAAAAAATCATTCAGAACTGAACTTTCAAATTCATTTCTTAGGATCATAGGTATAATCTGAAGGTAGTTCTTTGCCCATCCTATTTTCTGACATTTTTCCATATAATTCCAACGAATATGGATCAATCAATTCCCCATATTGATTGAAAAAAATCTGGGAAACAGGCATGATTTTTGAATTTTGCCTAAAATTATAATTGTAATCCACGGACAACATACCTTTTAATTCTAACAAAAAAATAGTCGAATCACTGGTGGGTCTAACCACATCATCTGCCTTAAATTCAGGCACCATACCCATGTACTTTCGGTCCTTGTAATAATAGGCAGAAAAGCCTTCTTCAGTTAATTTGTTCCGGTATAGTGCCCATAAAAAATGTTTAATGGATCCTTGAAAAATATCTTTCCGATTGGATTCCCAGCGCTTTTGTTGTTTGGGAGAACTTGGCTTTAAAGGTTCAAAATATCCACTTGCCTTAAAACTCATGCGGGTAATCCCCTTTTGAAAATCGACCAAAAAGCCTCGATATAAATAACCCAAATTTCGGTTTTCAATCATCAAGGGTTGCTCTGCTTTAGCGGTCAATACCTTTTTCGCTTTGTCATATTCGACATCGATAACTTCTCGATTTAAAATTTGAACCTCGCTCCTTGAAATATCCCGACCTAAAAATTCATTTTCAAAATCCCTGATCGATTTATTCCACACCTTATCTTTTTGACCCTTTACCCGAACTTCCATCAAATCTAGCACATTTTCATCTAATCGTTCAACCAGGTTTTTTAGGTCAGAATTGATGCTTGTCAACTTCATTGATGTCTTAAACCCGACCATCGATATAGAGAACTTATAAATGCCTTTAGGAATGTTTTTAAGTACAAATCGGCCATTCACATCTGCCTGCGTCCCAAAAGATGTACCGTTTAAATACACATGAGCAAATGGGATGGGAGCGCCCTCTAGATTATTTTCAATAATTCGACCTACAACTGAAAACTTTTGTTGAGCTTGAGCGCTCAGCAAAACGGATAAACACAGAAAAGTAAGTAGGTAAATGGAATACTTCATCTATCTCAATTTATTAAAAATTTATAAGATAATTGAAAACAAAAACGATATTTTTGTCGACTAAACCTAGTCTATGAAAAATATATTCCTTGCTTGTGCGTTGCTTTTTTCTGCCAATGTCCTTGGACAAATGAATGACCAAGCCAAAATCACGATTGACCTTTCGAAAACCAAGGAAAAAATGAAGCCCATTTATGCTTGGTTTGGCTATGATGAGCCGAATTACACCTACATGAAAGACGGCAAAAAATTGCTTTCCGAAATAGCAGCCCTTAGCCCAGTTCCCGTATACGTGAGGACGCATAGCCTTTTGGTCACTGGAGATGGCGTCGCAAATTTAAAATGGGGTTCGACCAATGCCTACACAGAGGATGCGCAAGGAAATCCAATATACGACTGGACCATTATCGACAAGATTTTCGATACCTACATTCAGAGAGGTATGAAGCCTCTGGCCCAAATAGGCTTTATGCCTGAAGCACTTTCCACTCACCCTGTGCCGTATAAACATTTTTGGAAACCGGGCGACAATTACAATGACATCTACACCGGCTGGGCCTATCCCCCAAAGGATTATAAAAAATGGGGGGAATTAATTTATCAATGGGTCAAACATAGTGTCGCTCGTTATGGTCAAAAAGAAGTCGAATCTTGGTATTGGGAGGTTTGGAACGAACCCAATTCTGCTTATTGGAAAGGAACGCAAGCAGAATTTTTTAAACTCTATGATTACTCGGCAGATGCGGTAAAAAGGGCATTGCCAACGGCTAAAATTGGCGGGACGGATATCACAGGAGGAGGAATGAAATTCCAAGATGCATTTTTAAAACATTGTTTATTTGACACCAATTATGTGACAAAAAAGATAGGCGCACCTCTAGATTTAATTTTATTTCATGCCAAAGGATCCCCCAAATTAGAGCAAGGAAAAGTGGTGATGAGCGCTAGGGCCCAACTCAAAAACATTGAAGATAATTTAAAGGTGATCGCTGCCTATCCCCAATTAAAAAATTTACCCATCGTCATCGGTGAATCGGATCCCGAAGGTTGCGCTGCTTGCGGAATGGCCACAAGTCCACAAAATGCGTATCGGAATGGAACGATGTACTCAAGTTATACCGCAGCGACTTTTGCCCGTAAATATGAATTGGCTAAAAAATACAATTCCAATTTAATGGGAGCTGTGACTTGGGCCTTTGAATTTGAAAACCAACCCTGGTTTTATGGTTTCAGAGATTTAGCAACCAATGGCGTAGACAAACCCGTTTTAAATGTATTTAGAATGTTTGGAAAGATGCAAGGGGATTTTGTAGAGTCAAATTCAGATCATGCTTATACACTTCAAATGGCCTTAGACTCTAGTTTTAGAGGAACAAAAACGGATATCGGTACACTTGCCACCAAAAATAAAAACACCGCGTCCGTCATGGTTTGGAACTACCACGATGTAGATAAAAAGGGTGAATTCACACAGGTAACTTTGGAAATTTCAGGGATTAATTCCACCTCGGCCAAGCTAACGCATTATAGAATCGATGATTTGCATAGCAATAGCTATGAAGTTTGGAAAAAAATGGGGTCGCCACAATCGCCGACAATCCAGCAAATTTCAGCGCTCGAAAAAGCAGGCCAATTGGCCATGGTGAATCCGCCAAAAAAATTAACGATTACAAAAGGTGCATTAAAAATAGAAACTGAGTTGCCCCGACAGGCCGTCGACCTGTTCCAATTAACCTGGTAAAATTTGACAGAAAAACCCTAGGAAGAAAATCACCGACTTCTTCCTAGGGTTATATTATTTTTTTCGGCCGACTCCAAATTGGTCCCCAGCTCTAACCGCCTTCCCCTTTTCAAACTGAATCTCAACCACTTTTTCGCTAGAAACGGCATTGTGAAATTCATCCTCTAAATTCAATAAAACTTTTCGTGTCCGCACGTCAACCACCTCGCCACTAGAAGGATAGGCGAATTTTCCGTCTAAACTAAACGTGATCCAACCCGGCATATCTTTCATGGGGATCGTGGTTAGTTGTTGGTATGGCGCAACCGCCGAAAAAACATGCAAACGCATATTAAACCCATCACATAACCAAATTTCCTTTTCGTCTGGAGTCAAGCCAATGCCATGACTCGGGTTTCCATGTCGGCGTACAGGCCCTTTATTCCAACCCTCCACTACTAAACTAGCAAGCTTCTTGCCGGTTTTTAAATCCCCCACTTCAAATCCTAACAAGCTATCGACCGTCACAAAACCTAAAGTCTCATTGTGATTTACGGTGAATGGTCGAACATATCCCAAAAATGGACCCACTTTTAAACGCAATGAATGTGTTTTTGTATCCGAAACATATAACCAAGGATTTCCGATATCACCCATATAAACTGAATTTCCGGACGAACCATACACCGTATTATGCGCCCGCTTAAACCCATCAATTTTTTTGATGATATCCCCCGTTTCGCAATCGACCACATTCCAGAAATTTTTCTCCAAAGAAGGTAAATACATTGTTTTTCCATCGGGAGAAATGGACATACGGTCGCAACCACCAACAAACTGACGTTCCCAAATCACTTTTTCAGTCGTCAGATCGATGCGCTGCAAGGATTCCAACGTACTCACATAAATACTATTCAAAGGAACACTTACGGCCACTCCTTTGACATTCGACGGTTTCCCGTTGGGATGCAAGCCTTGCGTTTTAATTCGTTTCACAAATTTATGCCCATGGTCCATATCGAAAACTAAAATCCCATGTCCGCCATATCCAAGGTAATCGCGTATTCCTGGTGCGGCCACATATAAATACCGATTTGCTTTTAATTTTTGGGCTAAGCCTTGAAAGGCAAAAGTCGCACTGATCAAAATAGTTAAGATGTATTTCATCGTATGATAGGTTTTAATATAAGATGTGAGTTAAAAATAAAATGACAAAATTCCAATTTTCAAATTTCGAGAATCCCTATCTTTAAGGTCAATTTCTAAACCTACACAATGAATAAGTTCTTCATGAGTTTCATTTTGGCATGTTTGTGCCAAATTGCCTTCGCCCAAGTACATAAAGCGCCTGCATATCCGCTAATCGCACATGATCCATATTTCAGTATTTGGTCTTTCTCGGACCAAGCAAATACATCCACCACGAAACATTGGACTGGGAATGATCAGTCAATCATAGGTTTAATTAAAGTAGATAACAAAACATATCAATTTTTAGGTGCCTTACCATTTCCGATCGAATCTATCGTGCCAATAGCAGAAAAATCCCAACCCATTGAATGTCTGTACACCGAGGAAGAACCTGGGCAAAATTGGATGAATGAGAATTTCCAAGACAGTATGTGGAAAAATGGAAAGTTGCCCTTTGGGAAGGGTGCCAATAATAAATGGGCCACGTCTTGGCCGTCGAAAAACATTTGGGTTCGTCGTACCTTTCAGTACGATCAGGTCGACATAGAAAAATTGGTACTCCAACTAAGACACGATGACGATGTGGAGGTATATTTAAATGGAACTAAAATTTATGATTGCCAAAACTGCAATACTAGAAAAATAAAAAACATTGAATTGGCGAATGAAGTCAAGAAAAATCTAAAAAAAGGCAAAAATTTATTGGCCTTGCATTGCACTAATTTAAGAGGAAATGCTTGGCTTGATGCTGGTTTTGCGAAGCAAAAAAATGCAAAACAACTAGCCTTGGCTCAGCAATTGGCAGTAGAAATAACGGCCACACAAACCAAATATCAATTTGCCTGTGGATCTGTGAAATTGAATCTTATTTTCACTTCTCCCTTAATTGCATCGAATTTGGACTTAATAAGTCGGCCTGTTTCCTACGTGGATTTTGAAATAAAATCTGCAGATGGAAAACCGCATGATGCCGAAATTACTTTTGGTCTAGCCGCTGATATTGCTCGAAATGAATCTACCCAAGTTTTAGAAACAAGCTCAGGCACAAAGGGCACTTTAAAATACTTGAAAACAGGGGTGAAAGATCAAAATATTTTAGGTCGAAAAGGAGATGATGTAAGGATTGATTGGGGCTATGGATATTTAGCAAGCACTAACTCTGAACACGCTTTAAGCATCAAATCATTGACCGATTTAATTAACATGAGTGAAGGGAATTCGAATGAGAAAAGCGCTTCCGAGCCCGAGCTATTTTTGACATCTCAATGGAAAGCAAAGGTAGGGCCAAGCGTAAAAAAATCAATGATCATGCTAGGGTATGACGATCTTTATTCCATCCAATATTTTACGAAAAACCTGAAAGCTTGGTGGGTTAAAAAACACCAAAACATCGAAAATTTGCTTGTTACTTCCGCCAAAGAACATGATTCGATTTGGCAAATCTGTCAAAATTTTGACAAAAAAATATACCAAGATGCGCTGAATGCCGGCGGCAAAGAATATGCTGAAATATGTGTGGCTGGTTACAGACAATCATTGGCCGCCCATAAATTAGTTCGAGGAGAACATGATGAAGTACTTTTTCCACAAAAAGAAAATTTCAGCAATGGCTCCATTTGGACGGTGGATGTAACCTATCCTTCCGCGCCCTTAAGCTTATTATACAACACGGCCTTGTTGAAAGGCATGGTTGAACCGCTTATGTATTACAGCGAAAGTGGGCAGTGGAAGAAACCATTTCCGGCACATGATATTGGGACCTATCCAATAGCCAATGGACAAACATATCCCGAAGATATGCCTGTGGAAGAAGCTGGAAACATGGTGATTTTAACTGGGGCCATTTGTAAAGAGGATGGCAATGCCGAATTTGCGAAAAAACACTGGGAAACGTTGACTCGCTGGGTTTCCTTTTTAGTCAAAGATGGATTAGATCCTGTAAATCAATTATGTACCGATGACTTTGCGGGACATTTGGAGCGAAATGCCAACTTATCCATCAAAGCCATCAATGGGATAGGCGCTTATGCGCAAATGGCCCGAAGTTTAGGTTTAAAATCAACGGCAGATTCGATGCAAGCCATCGCAAAAGACTATGCAGGCAAATGGATGAAAATGGCTGATGAGGGTGATCATTATGCCCTTACGTTTAATAAAAATAATACTTGGAGTCAAAAATATAATTTGGTTTGGGATAAATTATTAGGGCTGAATTTATTTCCTAAAAGCGTCTATCAAAAAGAGATCGCATATTATTTGACCAAGCAAAATGCCTACGGATTGCCTTTAGACAGCCGTAAAACTTATACAAAAAGTGATTGGATTATGTGGACGGCTACGTTGGCCGACAATCAAAAAGATTTCCAATCCTTTGTACATCCGATTTACAAATTCATGAATGAAAGTTCAAGCCGCGTACCCTTTAGCGACTGGCATGAAACCACAACAGGGGCCCAAGTAGGCTTCCAGGCAAGAAGCGTGGTTGGCGGATTTTTCATTAAATCACTAGAAAAGCATTGGGCAAAAAAGAAATAATTATTGGGTCATAAAGACCCATTTTACTTCTTTTAAATATCCCATGGGCGATTGAGTAGGTTGGCTTCCGGCCAACCTACCTTGAGCATCTTTTTGGACTGAAAAATGGGTCAATGAAAATGCCCCTTTTTCATAATCAAATGATTTTCCATCATCGTCATATAAGGTAAATTCTCCTGTAGATTTTCCATAATGGCGCATTTCAAGTGGCCATTTTTGTCCTGATTTAGGGGCTTGTCGGTGTATCGGAACCATCGGAATAATCCCCCCATCGCGAACAAACAGAGGAATTTTTTCCAAGGAAGGTTCGATTTGAATGATTTGATTTTCACCTACAAAGGCACCTGTGTAAAAATCATACCATTTTCCCTTAGGCAAAATGACGTTTCTAGTTTTCTCACCGGCAAACATCGGGGCCACCAAAATCGCATCGCCCATCATATATTGATCCTTAATATCTTTGCGAATAGCCATTTGATATGGATTCTGGGTGGCGTCAAATTGCCCTCGCTCCTGAATATTTTGGGAGACAAAACCATCCACCAATTGCATCGCTCTAAAGGGAGGTTTTCCTTCTCGATGGTACGCGGCAAAAGTCGTATATAGATAAGGAAGCAGTTTCATCCGTAAATTGGCCACATCCTTAACCGCATCAGCCACCTCGGGAAAAGTCCAAGGTTTGGTACCATCGGCCCAAGCGTTGATCATCGCCATAGGAGAAAAACAAGCCGATTGCATTCTTCTAATCCACTCCTCGGCTGTTTTTGAGGCACGAACTTCGGGGGTCCAGAGTACGCCAACAAAACTACTATTCACCAAAGCGGTGATAAAATCTTTATGGTTGTAATAATCGTTGTAAATCACATAGGGCAAATGACTTCCTCCCGCATTTGAGGCACGCACTAAGCCGTAAGTTCGTTTATTGATTTCCTTGTACCAATCGGCCGTCATTTTCTGAACCATCGACCCATACATTTGCCTCATCTGTTCGGCACTAGTCCCCGATGGAAACGTGGCCACATCCGGCCAAACCCAATTGTCGTAGCCATCCACTTCATCCATTTTATAGCCGCCAACTCCAATATCCAAATGGTTTTTTTTGAAATGGTCTTTGTATAATTGGCGTGTTTTTGCCAACGTAAAATCAGGCACTAAGCCATTCCAAACAGTATGTGAACCCGTGAGGTTTTTGACCAAAGGGTACAAAGAAGACTTAGGAGATACGTAAGGATTCATCCATAAATTGGCCGAAACCCCCTTGGCAGCTAATTGGTCCAAAAACAATTTAGGGTTAGGGAATCTTGTTGGGTCCCATTCAAAAGTGCAAGGATAGGACATGCTATGCCAACCTGGTTCCACACCAATAAAATCCAATGGAAAATCGTGTTCCTCAAAACTACTTACTTCCTTTAAAATATCGTCTTGTGAGTAGAGGGTGGGAACTCGTTGCGTAAACCCTAGCCCCCATTTCGGCGGCAAATATCCCCCTCCACTCAGTAGATTATAGCGCTGCACCACCTGCATCGTCGACGGGCCAGCAAAAACATATAGCGTTGTTCCTGAAGCTGGAACTAATATCTCAACCGCATCTGAATAAGGCTGCGCATCCCATTTTTTATTGGTATTTCGATCCTGCAATTCAGGAGGATTTTTAGAATCCACTCGAACACCCGTTCCCGCGTAAACGGTGATGTATTGAGCCGCGTCGATCAAAACTCCGTAGCCTTTGGTAGACACATAAAATGGAATCGGCGCATGCGTTCGACCATTATCTTTGCCACCGAAGTGATCCATATGAAGATTTAAAATCCGACCGCGCTGATTGACCGTTTGAAAATTCAAACCTAAACCAAAAATTTGCTCTTCTTTTTGAAGGGGGAATTTTAGGTACGTTTTACCATCAATGACCTTGACTTCGATCGCACCCTTGTCTAAGGGAAATGGGGTTTTAGGCAATTTTTGGAGCGCGGCCAAATTTGCCTTCCCCCCTGATGCTTTTAATAAACTATGTTTTTGTGGTTTGCCCACTTCCGCTTTCCAAATCCCTGGATAGCTTTCTTTCCAAACGACAGGAACTTGTGCAAGCATTGTTGACGCTGACACGAATAAAGCGAAAGCAAGTTGGAAAATTCTCATAGCCAAGAAATTTAGACCTATTTATTTTTTATACGCAATGCGGTAGATAGACCCATTTAAATCATCACACACATATAGGGCACCGTCAGGCCCTTGAGCTAATCCGCAAGGACGATGTTGGATCGGACCAGAAGGTTTAACTAAATCGATGCCTGCAAAATTATCTGCAAAAATCTCCCATTTGCCGCTTGGCTTATTATTCACAAAAGGAACAAAGGCAACTAAATACCCTTTTTTTAATTCAGCCGATTGACCATGGAAGGCTACAAATGCACCATTTCTGTATTTCGCTGGAAACATTTTACCTGTGTAAAAAAGCAAGTCATTCGGCCCCATATGTGCTGGAAAAGCGACAGTTGGATTAATGGCCTTTTCGCCCCCTACTTTTTTCCCATCCCCACCATACTCTGGAGCTTGAATTTTTTTGTTTTGAAATTGGTCATAATAGATAAAAGGCCAACCCGCATCATCGCCTTCATGCAATTCGTAAATAGCCTCAGCAGGCATCTCTTGGCTTTGCTTAGGCGTATAAAATTGAGGATAAAAGTCGTGAAATTGACCGCGGCCATGAGCTGTTATAAATAAAGAATTGGTTTTTGCATTCCAAAAAGTCCCTACCGCATTTTTAATTCCTGTCGCATAACGCGTACCATCTTTAAATCCTTGATTTAATTTATCTGCATTAAATTTCCAAATTCCACCGGCTGAATCTAAAATAGAGCATGGAACCATTCCTGTGCCAGTGCCTGGGATTCTACAAGCGTCATTGTAAGAACCAATGGAAACGTATAAATTAGATTTGTTGTCGAACGAAAAAGGTTTTGCATTATCCCGGCCATGATCTAACAAACCATTGACAATGTTTTCAGGATTTTCCGTATCGATTACCTCCTCATTTGCATTTAACTTGTAGCGATAAACACCCTTATTTGACGAGGCGTACAGATATCCTTTATTGATTAAAATACCTGTTCCTGTATAATTCCCAAAAAGCTTCGTCTCGTCGATGACCCCATCTTTATTGGTATCACGCAACAAATAAATGCCTTTGCCCTCTTTTAATTTAGATAATTTAGCATAAATATCTCCATTTTTTGAAATGGTCATGTGCCTAGTTGCTCCCAAATCAGAAGCCAAAATTTGGACTACAAATCCTGCAGGAACTTTAATATCGGTGGTTTCAACTACCTTCTTCGTAAGTTTTGCATTCCATCGATACGAAATAAAACTAAAAGAACTGAAGAGCACTAGGCCCAATAAAACGAATTTTAGATTTGAATTTTTCATAGAATAAGAAGTAATCTAGCGCATTTAAAAGCTGATTATTTTTAGGTTTAGATAAGCTAATAACTTATAAAACTAAATTTTCTTTTCGGGAGGAACAAATTTATATTGGACAATTTTGGATCTACCATGACCTGACCTTTCATGTTTTTTTTAATCCGGAAAATCTAGCTTTTGATTTGCCTTGAAATTTTGATTAATTTAAGGTTCAAAATAAACAGCTATGAAAAATACAATTGCCTTAATTTTAAGTTTTCTTGTCATGTCAAATATGACATCAACAGCTAAATCCATGGGAGATGAAAGTCTTGAGGGTCGCTGGGATATTACGGTCACCAAAGGAGATAAAAAGCTCCCATCATGGCTCGAGGTAAATCACTCCGGCATCAGAACGCTTACAGGTTCTTTTGTAGCTGATGGCGGAAGCGCAAGACCCGTTTCCAAAATAAATTTCAAAGATGGGAAATTATCCTTCCGCATCCCTCCACAGTGGGATGATTCAGACCAAGATTTACAAGTAGAGGGTACCCTTGAAAATGGAAAATTATCGGGTACTATGATCACTTCTAAAGGAGAGAATTTAACTTGGGTTGGGGTAAGAGCTCCAAAATTATGGCGCGAAAAAGAACCCGTTTGGGATAAGCCTATCACGCTGTTTAACGGAAAAGATTTAACGGGTTGGGAGACATTAGGAACTAAGAAAAACCAATGGATTGTCGAAGATGGTGCATTAAAAAGTCCAAAATCAGGGGCTAATATCCGCACTAAAAACATCTATAATGACTTTAAACTGCACATTGAATTCAGATATCCCAAAGAAAGCAACAGTGGTGTTTACTTAAGAGGTCGCTATGAAGTTCAAGTTTCTGACAGCAAAGGTATGCCTCCATTAAAAGATTATTTAGGTGCCATTTATGGATTTATTTCCCCGTTAGAAATGGTGGCAAAAGAGCCGGGTGAATGGCAATCATTTGATATTACGTTGGTGGGCCGACTGGTTACCTTGGTCGGAAATGGAAAGCAAATTATTTACAAGCAAGAAATTCCAGGAATTACTGGAGGAGCTATGGATTCCAATGAATCTGAACCAGGACCTATCATGATTCAAGGGGATCATGGACCAGTGGAATACCGCAACATTATCTTAACTCCAGCTAAATAAAATTTTCATAGGGCATATTTTGCCCTATTTTTTTAACCTGATATGCGTAAAATTACTTGCTTCTGGATTTTCATTTGTATTCAAACGCTAGGCTTTTCAGCCAGCGCAAGGGGTCTAATTACACTAGCCGACTCCGTTAATTTTCAAACTATTTCCAATTTAGTTTATGGAAATGCCCCTGACCATCGCAATGAATTAGACATTTACCTGCCTAAAAAACATGGAGCGAAAACACCCATGGTCGTGTTTATTCATGGGGGATTTTGGTCCAAAGGCGGGAAACACCAATTGCCGAAACCTTTAATCGACTTGCTAGTGGGCCAAAAAGGATATGCCATGGCCTCCATCAATTATCGTTTTGTCAAAGCCGGAGCAAATAAATACCCGACTCAAATGGACGATGTAAGCCAAGCATTGCAATTCATTTCAAGCAAAGCAGATAGCCTGGGTTACAAGAAAAAGTCTTTTGCCTTAATTGGCGCCAGTGCCGGAGCACATTTGGCGCTCATGTATGCCTACGCGAATGATTCACAAAAAATGACCAAAACGGTGGTGGATATTGTTGGTCCAACGGATCTATCCGATAGCACCATTCGTGGCCGACAAGGCATTGCGGATGCCACCATTAGTTATTTTCTAGGGAATCCAGATGCCAAAGCAGAAATAGCAAAAACATCCAGTCCATTATTCAATTTGAGTAAAAAATCAGGAGTACCTACCGTTATTTTTCATGGCGAAAATGATGAATTGGTGGATGTGCATCAGGCGAAGAACTTACATGAAAAGCTGCGCCAATTAGGCATCAGGACCGAATTGAATTTATACCCGAACGAGACCCATGAAATGAAAAAAAGCCTAGCCGATGTTTTTATCAAAACAGCAGCTTGGCTTGAGAAAGTATATCCGATACGCTAGTCGATCAACATCTGTTCCACTTGGAAAAGAGTCGTAGATTTAGGATCATAGGTAATTTTAATCGCCGCCATTTCAGCATCGCCAAAAACCTGAACACGAGTAAAGTTCATTAAAGTAGCTTTTTGATTATTGATCAAAATAGGCTTATCCGTGATGAAACGATGGGAATCGCCATTCACTAAAAACACTTGCTTGCCATATTTCTGAGTCAACTCACTTAATTTGTTGACCACTTTTTCAAAACCTTTGCTGGGCTTCATGTCTTTATAAAACATGTCGGCTTGTGTAAAAAGCATAAGTCCCTTTTTATTTTGAGCGGCTGCAAATACCTGTTCAAGCCAGGCCAAATTTGCCTTTTCTCGGTCGATAAATTCTTGATTATCCCCAGCATCTTTGAAATTGTTATTAGATCCCACTAAATGGATCGTCGCAAACTGAAGACCCCCATAGGTCCACAAATTATTCTCTACATATTTCTCAAAACCAGAAGATTTTGCTTGAGATACTAAATTGATTTTCTTCTTCCCAAAGCTTTTATCGGATCCATAAAACATCTTTCTCAGCACTTCGAGTCGTTCAAGCGGATCGTATTCCCCGGCTGCTTTTCGATTGCAATCCGTCCATTCATTGTCACCCGGAGTATAAATAAGAGGTGGATCAAAGGTTTCAAAATAGGCATGCATGCGCTCAAAATATTCCGTTGAGCAATGGCTTGATCCCGATTTGAAATCCCCTACATGTACGATAAAATCAGGTTTTTCTTGGTTTAAGGTTTTGATCACGCGCTCAAATTTTGGGTAGTCATTGGGCACCCGATAAGGCATATCGCCAAACGCGACAAAAGTAAATTTCTTTTGTTGGCCCGCGGCCAATAACGAAATAAAAAGAGCACAAAAAACAAGAGGTAGACGCAAGAGATTCATAGGGTATTTTTTCAACCCAAAGGTAATTAAAAACTCGAAAGCCTATTAATGCGATTCAAAATTTTAATGGGCCACAACCTGCAGCCATACGCTATTGGTGGTATTTAGTCCATTGACTAAATGAAATTATTTCCTTTGGTAAGTAGCATTCGTTTGCTTCCCATCCACATCCGTAAAAACGAACGTGTACAAATTGGCGTTAGTCCAACTATATTGAACGCTTCCTGTTTTGGTGCCTATTTTGTAGGTTAATAAATAACTAGTAGCCGTGGGTGCGGAAAAAGCGGTAATTGACGCCCCATTTAAAGGAGTTAATGCAGGCCTTAATGGACTTGAAAATGCCTGTGGAACAATTTGATTTTCAGGTGCCGGCGTGGAAGGATCCACATTCACCTTCCCTTTCATTGACCCCACCACATAGGGATAATCATTTGTGCCATGGTAGTGATATACGCTATTTGAGCCAACATGCCCATGAGATTCATCGAGTGATTTCATGGTAGAACCATCGGGTTCTTTTGCCCCATACACAGCAAAGCCATCTAAGGCAAAAGCAATGGGTTTTAATCCCGAAGTGGTAGATAAATGTAGAGGTGCTGCATGGTAATGATAGTCATCTCCTTTGCCACAATGGCCACCCCACTGGTCTAATTCGCCAATCAAAAAGGAATCTTCTCCTCGGTTGTTTAAGGCATTAAAAATGGGAACACCATTGACCGCCAGAGCTACGGCCCCTTTCATAAAATTTGTTTTTGTACTGACGGGAGTGGCGGCATATACAGGCGCTAAGGGAATAGACCAATGATTTGTCCCGGTGTAGGGTTGGGATATGGGTACTTGTTGCTGCCAACTTGTTATCCCAACCATCATGTTATGCGCTGGAATTCCATTGGAGGAAACATAAAAATAGGTATCATCCCATTGGGTCGCCAGCGAAGCAGACTTATAAGGAGTGAATGCAGAATCAATAAATGAAGTACTCGTTTTGGTTATTGACGTGCTGGGTGTGGTGGTTGTCCCGCCCGTAATTGGAACTGTAGTTCCTGACGGGGTAATATCTGAGGAAGTTTTACAAGCCAAAATAAATAGTCCAAAGCAAAAGCTAAACAGAACAACCCTTTGCAATGGCAGAAAATAGGCTTGATTTTTAAATCTTTTGCTGAGCAACAGTAGGATCAAAATGAACATTAGAAAATAACCAAAGGAACTAAAATCAAACGTTTCGTAAAATGAAATTTGATTGTTTATGATATTTCTTTGGCTGTATTGCTGATGAATCTCAGTGTATTTTTTAATTTTGAATAAGGCAAATATTAAATCATTTTTTACCAATATTTTGATGGGGATTTTAACTAAATTTCCACCGTTTTGCTCCAATACAATTTCGCTTTTGGTTGAATAAAGAAAGTTACCTGATACATTTTGGCCATTCTTAAAATGCCACACTTTAAAAAAATCTCCTTTTGAAAAATGTCCACCTTCATGAGCATGAAGCTTCAAGGACAAAAATAAGAGTAGTATAAATAGCTTATTTAAATGAAGTAGGTTTCGCATTTTTCAAAATTACATTTTCTATTTATATAGGTAAAAGAAAATGGAAAAAATAACCATACGAATAGAAAAATTAATATCATTTTGTGCAACAAAGGGCTAAACATGATGTTGAATTATTGCACAAATTTAAATTGGCATAAACACTTCAATAATTCTGAAAAAGGAAATTATTGAATCGAGCCCACAAATTTCAACAGTTCATCCGCTACTTTGCTTGGCACTTCTTCCATAGGAACATGCCCTACATTAGGAAAAATCACCTTCTTACTTCCTTGAATATCTTGGTTAAATCGGTCGGCGTTGCCCACGTCAATCAAGTGATCAAATTCCCCCCATAAAATCAACGTAGGGGTTTTCACTTCGTTGGTCTTCCCTAAAGGTTTCCCAAAACTTCCTTTAAAAATCTCAAGCGCCGCAGCCCTGTTTCCTTCACGTACCACAATATCATGAAAACGTTCCACCTGAGCATCTGTGATTAAATTTTGATCAAAATAAATGGTTTCTAAACTCTTTCTAACCAATGCTTTTGGCGTAAAATACAGTAGTAAATTATTGACGACGGGTGTAGACGCAATCAAAAACCCTAAGCTTCCCTTCTCTTTGGTTTGCGGGTAACCTACAGCGTCTATTAAAACTAGTTTATCCAATCGGCCTGGGTGCGTGATGTCATAATTCCAAGCAATCGCGCCTCCCATGGAATTGCCAACCAATGTAAATTTTTGAACCCCTAATTTTGCGCAAAGGGAATCAATGAACTCATTGTAAAAAACAAAATTATATTGGTTTTTAGGGTTGGGTCCTGTCATACCAAAACCGGGTAAATCGACAGAAATAGTTCTTCTTCGACCAGCCACCGAGTTGACCACCTCATCCCACGTATTTAAAGAAGAGGACATGCCATGTAAAAGAACTAGAGGAATAGAATCCGATTTAGGACCTTCATCCCGAACATGAACTTGCATGCCCAATATAGGTACAAACTGAGATTGGGCAGAAATGTATTTGGGTTTTAAATCTGCTAATGGAACATCTGACTCGTAGAAGGAAGCAAGTAAAACAACGATTCCAACGAAAATAACAGCTAAGAAATACCCGATAAATTTTAATACTCGATTCATATTTAATTAATTGTAGGTGATTTGTTTCATGAGAGGTCAAAAATAAATCTTTAAATCTACAAATGAAGTAAAATGATTAAACTAGCTAAAATTTAATATGGGGAATAATTTTTAAAAAAAGAGCTACTACTGACAAAAGCCGACTACAAAATTTAAATATCAGGTACATTTTTATTACATTTAATTTGAAAATTTACACCTATGAAAAGACGATCTGTACTTGGCTATTTAGTAGCAAGCCCTTTATTGACAAATATACCGCCGACAAAGTCACCCATTAAAATCACTTCCAAAAGATTAAAAACCAGCCTAAATGCTTACTCCTTTAATGCTCCATTAATGGCAGGAAAGATGAGCGTGGAGGACATGATGGATTTTTGTGCCGAACATGGGTTTGAAGGATTGGATCTAACTGCTTACTATTTACCCGGCTACCCTGCCGTACCTTCAGATGACTACTTGTTTAAGCTAAAAAGAAAATGTCATCAAATTGGCCTTGAATTGAGTGGTACAGGTTGCCGGAATGACTTTGTTTTTGCAGACAAATCAGCTAGAGACCGAGAACTCCAATTGGTCAAAAACTGGGTAGATGCCACCGCAAAATTAGGGGCGCCAGTGCTCCGAGTATTCGCCGGAAAAAGTGATTTACCTGGCTATTCTTGGCAAGAAATTTCCAATTGGGTAGTGGAATCCCTAAAAGAATGTACAGAATATGCGTCAAAAAAAGGGGTGATCATTGGCATTCAAAACCACCACGACTTTATAAAAACGGCTGATCAAGTGATTGATATTATTCAGCGGGTCAACAGCCCATGGTGTGGGCTCATTTTAGATGTAGGAAGCTTTCGAGATAAAGAAGTGTATTCAGAAATCAAAAAAGCGATTCCCTATGCGATTAACTGGCAATTAAAAGAGACTGTTTTTTCAGGCAAAACTGAAATTCCCATCGACCTAAAAAAGACCTTTGAGATCATCAAAGAATCCAATTATCGAGGATATATCCCCATTGAAACACTGAGAAAGGACGATCCTAAAATAATCGTTCCAGAATTTTTAGCCCAAGTTAAACCCTATCTTTTTTAGGGTTTAACCGAGCTTTCTTATTTTAAAAATCACTTATCGATAAATAATTATTTGGTTAGCGTCGGATATTTAATACCTAATTGCTCTAAATAAGTGCCATATTTAGTTGGATCATAATAAAGAGGTTTCATTCGATCGCGATATTGATCCATGATTTCTTTGTTCAGATGAATCGGAGCGGGATCTTTATCCGATATAAATGGAATGTATTTTTGATCCTTCGTTTGCACTTGGCTAAAGTAAGTCCTCGCATCCTCAATGATTTTTTTATTGTACAGCATATCAATCAAAGTTAAGGCTGTTACTTTCGCACCCGCCAAAGTTCCTTTGTGTGCAATAGGCGTAGCCATCGCGATCGCATCACCCCAATGATGCCCCTTTGTTCCATGTATGTTAGCAGGATATCGAAGAACAACCGTGGGTACATTCCAGGAAATATCAGCGATATCATCCGAACCACCCCCCCATGAAAACTCCACAGATCCTTTTAGAGAATCAACCGTTTTTTTCATTCCATGAATGGGTTTTCCATAATTATCTTTGGCTGGGGCTTCTAATAATTTTTGAACAGCTAAGGCTAAAGTTTCATCATCCTCCGACCATTTTGGCATTCCTACGCGCTGAATATTTTTATACATTGCCTCGGCAATAGGCTTATTAAAATGCCCAGGCCAAGCAGTGCCTAAAAGTTTATACGACATCTTAGTATCCGACATCATCGCGGCTCCTTCGGCAATTTTTATCCCTGATTTGAAATTTTTCAAGATGTCTTCATACGTACGCTCTCTAAAATAATACCAAACATTCGCCTTGGATGGAACAACATTCGGTTGGTCCCCGCCATCAGGAATTACATAATGAGATCTTTGCGTAGGTTTAAGGTGTTCACGTTTGAAGTTCCAACCAATATCCATTAACTCCACGGCATCCAGCGCCGACTTCCCCCGCCAAGGTGATCCAGCCGCATGAGCCGCATCTCCCTCAAAATCAAATTGCACACTCACCAAACCATTCATTCCATTGTCTCCGTAATTGGATGAAAAATCACTACTGACATGCGTAAAAATACAGGCATCCACTTTCTTGAAAAAGCCATCCCGAATGTACCACGCTTTGCTGGCAACTAATTCCTCAGCTACCCCAGGCCATATCACCAAAGTGCCTTGAATATTATTTTCCTCCATGATTTGTTTGACAGCTATTGCCGCATAAATAATCACCGCCTGACCAGAGTTATGTCCCTCACCATGTCCGGGCGCACCGTCAATCATAGGAGCACGAAAAGCTACGCCGGGCTTTTGAGAGGCCTTTGGAATACAATCAATATCAGAACCCAAGGCAATAACGGGCGAGCCGGAACCCCAGGTGGCCATCCAAGCAGTCGGAATACCTGAAACACCTTTGTCGACTTTAAAGCCATTTTTCTCTAAAATATCGGTGAGGTATTTTGAAGTTTCAAATTCCTGAAATCCCAATTCGCCAAAACTGAAAACCATGTCGACCATCTCTTGGACATTTTTTTCCTTGGACTGGACAAGGCTTAAAACCTTCGTTTTCATTTGCTCGACGGGGTCTACCGCTTTTTTCTTCTGTCCGAAAGCGATAAAAAAAGGAGAGCACACGAATACCAAGAGACAAGCAATTGCCCGAAATTTTACGAATTTTTTCATCTATATTTTGTTGATTTTCCTCAATTAATAAAATAATATTTCATCCACACGGAGCCAAGCAGGCTTACCCTTATTAACGACTTCTTCCTTCTTGTCATCTTTAAGTAGATATTTAGGCAAATGTCTAAGCGATAGTGCTTTTATCTTATAATACTTATAAATCCCTGGTTTAAGTGGTATATCCTGTCCCATTTGCGTATAGCCATTTCGCTTTTCTGGTTTTTCAGGTTTCACCAGGGCCACACGGGTTAATGCATTCGGGCTATTTCCTGCTAAAACCTCTATACTTACCGGAGGAAACACATCCGAATCCGTTTTTCTCAAATATGAAAAAGTAATCCCTTTAGGCGAAATAGGTTTTTTAAATTCAAACAAAGCTTCTAGATCGTTGTTAAAAAATCCTAACCAAGTATAATCAGGTAATTCACTGCGACGACCCGTCTCCCTGAAGCCTTGAACAAAATCCTTTAAACTATATCCACCCTTCGCTGGATATTTGGGATCAGGCTTACTGAGTAAATAAATCGAATCAGGAATAAAGGCTGATTTATAAACTTTATATTCTAAGACACGGCTGGCCAACCAACCCGGTTTCGTAGCCATTACCTTAACCTTTGAATATTTTTCTATTTTTAATGGGCCACGTGACACTAAAGCACCTAAACTGTCTGGAGTAGAATCATTTAACGTATAATGAAAAGTCACATCCTTTAAAGTATGTTTAAAAACAAAATCCTCATTAGGTTTTAATATAAAATGCTCAGTTACTAAGATGGGCGGATTAATCTGCAATTGCTCATCCTTAGGCACATAACCTGCTTGGATTTTCACCTTTGGAAACTGTGCTTGAATACCAGCCACTTGGTCTAGGCTGACCCCCGTATTCCAAATAAACACTTCTTTTAAGCTTGGAATTTTCCCTAATAGATTGACCAAAACCTCCTTATTTACTTTAGTACCAGACATAGCCAAGGATGTCAAATGCTTGCAAGCCGACAATTCACCCAAGGTCTTTCCAGTAATTTCAGTAAAATTCAAAATCAACTTTTCTAAATTAGGGAACTTAGTTAGTAAACTAATTTCTTCGTCTTTGAATGGCATTTTTGAGAGATTCAGGCCAACTAACTGTTCAGATACCTTCGATAAATTTTCCAACGTCTTTCGTTCGTATTTCTTGCTTACATAAAAATCTGCCTGCAGAGCCGGAGCGTCACTCGACAATGGATAGACGGAACAAAAAGGAGTATTAGCCCCAGCTAAATTAGACTCTGAGGCCGCTGAGAAATCATATACTTTAGCAGGAATCAATAGCGTCTGCGCCGTATTTTGCAATTTTTTAGCTAACGAAATAAGCTTGGAATTTGCCCCAAAAGCCCCAAGCTTTTTAGATACCGAAGCGCCCTCTTGGACCCATGCAGTTAATAATAATACCTCATCGGGGCTCAACTGAGCCTTGCCTTTCGGCGGCATATGCTTTTTGTCATCGATGGGCAATTTAGCTCTTTGAATAAAATGACTATTCAATGGATCCCCAGCCTTCCAAATGGCCCCATTTTTTCCACCCTTCAACAATTTAGCCACCGAACTCATATTCAAAGCCCCTTTGGTCTTTTGATCATTATGACAAGATTCACACTTTTGCTTAAAAATGGGTTGGATCACCGCCTCAAACACAACGGATTCCTCAGTCAAAACAACAGCTTCCCCATCAATTGGCGCCCATAAATAATCCTCTCCATGAGTCAAATCCGCACCGCCATGACCGGCTAAGAAAAAACTAGCTAAACCAACGAGAACACCATAAAATAGATTTCTACCTTCCAAATAGCCTTTTTCATAAGCAAAAAGCAAAAGGACATAAAGCCAATTGACCCCCAATCCAGCCCATTGATGAAATGTGATTTGCTCCAACTCATATCCGCCTTCCGAAGATAAAAA
>JBIKRO010000092.1:0-10102 GCA_044349095.1 Aquirufa sp.
CCCCAGTTTGAACTAGGTTTAGAACACCGTTAAAATGCTTGAAATCTTGGAAATAAACTGGTTTATTCCCAATAAATAATCCGGCATTTAAAATAAAGCCTGTTTTAACCCAAGGGCTTAAGCTTATATTTTGAATGTAAGATAGCTCTGTTAATTGAAAGTTGATGTTTGATTTAAATACATCAGGCCAACCCGCACGATATTTAAATAAGATTAATGGCGATGAGCCCCAGTCGAAAACACGTGAATTATTATTGTAGGAATAAGATAAAAATGGCCTGAATCCTAATTGGACTTGAGTAACAAAAGAATTGTGCGTATCAAAGCCTTCTTTTGGTTTTTCTACATTAGTGGGATTGTTACTGTTAAAGGTTCGATTCATATAATTTACCCAATAATAACCCGTTATATTGTCCATTTGACTTTGCCTTGAAGATTCTATCAAAGCTTTTAAATAAAATCGAGATGAGAATCGATTGATCAGGGCTAAGCTCCAAAATTCCTTTCGAAAAATTTTCATTTGATTATTTTTCAGAAGTAAAGTTGCCAAAGAATTCATCTCTGGTGAAATAGTATTTTCGGGATTAAATTGTGAAATATAATCTCCATTGGCCAATTGAATATCGAAAGAATCCGTTTTATACCTTAGCTTTAAATAGCCAGTATTTCGATTTATTCCAAAAGAGCGTCTTCCTAAAGTCTCTAATTCCAAGAATTTATACGGAGCCCAGCGACGCCTCAGAACCAACGCTGAATTAACAACAAAACCTTCTGCAGTGTTAAAATTAGAATCAAAAACTGGTGATTTATAATAAATTTCTAATGGATAAAAGTCCTTTTTCCTTTCTCCAAAATAAAATGATTTACTGAAAATTAATTGGCTTAGGTTGAATGGAGTTTTTCTCAGCGCATCAAAGGAGGCTATTGAAGTTTCAACGGTGGACTCTCGAAGATCATCGACTAAATCTGATTTTTCTGGCATAACATCCAGGTAATTGTTGACAACCGAATCTATACCAATTTTATCCGCTGTAGGCCTTAATTTCCATTTTCTTAGCAATCCTAGATGTAAATTCCTAATAAGTTGTGATACAAATACTTCATCAAAAGTTATCTCAGATATATTAAGTCTTTCTTTTTTACTCGTTGGCAAACTAAAAGACTGCGTTGGCATGTTCCAATTTTCTATTGGTCCAATAATGTTTTGATTCAATATAAATTCTCCATCAATTCCCAAAAGACCTCCTTTAACAATTATATTTGATTGCTTAGGTATCCATTTGTCTTTAAAATATGAATTTTTCAAATCCATGACATATAAAATATCATCTGATAAGACTTCGCCTTCCCAACGAACAATCCAGCCGTCTAGACTCAGAGTTAATTTGCCTTGAAATAATCGATCTGTTTTAAATTTTGGTTGAATTAAAAACTGTTTACATACTTGATTATCGACAAGTGTATCCGATAAAAAAGAATAATTATAATAATAAAAACCATCGTAATTCAAGGGAGAAATACATTGAGTTCCTAAAAAATCTTGGTAAAAATCTGGCCAAAAGAATAGGCTAGGGGAACCACTTTTTTTTCGATAAGGTTTGAAATAATTAATCTCATGAATCATTTGGCTTAAATTCCCCAAATAAACTTTAGAAATTGTTTCATTCCCGTACCATTGACCTTCTTTAATTCCTTCTATATTTTGCAATCTTTTCTTACCTAAACCAATAAATTTCGAAAACCTTGCTTTTTCAATCGAATGAACTGTGAATATTAATTTATTTACATCTGAACTATGCTGTCCAGCAGTATTAATGGCCAATTTTATTAAGGAATCAGATTTTAATGATTGAGCATGAAGGGTAACATGTCCCGTAAGAAAAGCTATTATTACGAGAAATTTAATACTCAATTTAATCACCAAGTGAGAAATTAATTACAAAAAAGTACCGAAAAAAAATAGAATTATGATATACAATTCTTAATTCCTAAATAAATTCTAATACAAAGTAAATCATATTTCTAATTAGTGGCAAAATTGAACCTAATCTATTAATTTTGCAGACTAATTATAAACCAAATTAATCTTATGGCCTTTGACATTGAAATGATTAAAGCTGTTTACAGCAAAATGCCAGCTCGCATTGCAGCAGCACGTTCACTAACAGGAAAAGCACTGACATTAACTGAAAAAATTCTTTATAGTCATTTATGGGAAGGTACTCCTACAAATACATTTACAAGAGGAAATTCATATGTAGATTTTGCACCAGACCGTGTTGCCATGCAAGATGCAACAGCTCAAATGGCATTATTGCAATTTATGCAAGCAGGAAGACCGCAAGTTGCCGTACCTTCTACAGTACACTGTGACCACTTAATTGAAGCAAAAGTAGCGTCAACGACCGACTTAAAAGTAGCGGTTGATAAAAATAAAGAAGTTTATGATTTTCTTTCATCTGTTTCAGATAAATATGGGATAGGGTTTTGGAAACCAGGAGCAGGTATTATACACCAAGTTGTATTAGAAAATTATGCATTGCCAGGTGGAATGATGATTGGTACTGATTCACATACGGTAAATGCGGGTGGTTTAGGGATGATTGCCATTGGGGTTGGTGGAGCAGATGCTTGTGATGTAATGGCTGGTTTAGCTTGGGAACTTAAATTTCCAAAGCTTATTGGCGTAAAATTAACAGGAAAACTAAATGGCTGGACTTCAGCCAAAGATGTCATATTAAAAGTAGCGGGTATATTGACCGTGAAAGGTGGTACAGGCTGTGTAGTAGAGTATTTTGGAGATGGCGCCACTTCTATGTCATGCACTGGAAAAGGAACTATTTGTAATATGGGTGCTGAGATTGGTGCAACCACCTCTACATTTGGATATGACGATTCTATGGCTCGTTATTTAGAGTCCACAGATCGTGCCGATGTAGCGGCTTTAGCAAACCAGGTTAGAGAACACTTAACAGGTGATCCAGAAGTATATGCAAATCCTGAAAAATATTTTGACCAAGTCATTGAAATCGATTTAAATACATTAGAGCCATATTTAAATGGACCATTTACGCCAGACTTAGCTACGCCCATTTCGAAAATGAAAGAGATGGCTGAAAAAAATGGTTGGCCTACTAAGGTTGAAGTAGGTTTAATCGGATCTTGTACCAATTCATCTTATGAAGATATAGCAAGGGCCGCTTCATTAGCGAAACAAGTTTCAGCTAAAGGATTAAAGACAAAAGCACAATTTACGATCACACCGGGATCTGAACTAGTACGATATACGATTGAAAGAGATGGTTTTATAGACACATTTAATTCCATTGGCGCTACGGTATTTTCAAATGCATGTGGACCTTGTATTGGCCAATGGGCAAGACCAGGGGCGGAAAAAGCAGAAAAGAACACCATCGTACACTCGTTTAACCGAAATTTTGCGAAGCGCGCAGATGGCAATCCAAACACATTTGCTTTTGTTGCCTCTCCAGAAATAGTTACGGCGCTAGCCATCGCAGGGGATTTGACATTCAATCCTTTAACAGATCATTTAATTAACGAAAAAGGAGAAAAAGTATACTTAGAAGCACCTAGTGGAGATGAATTACCAAAACAAGGATTTAGCGTAGAAGATGCAGGCTACCAGGCACCCGCTGAAGACGGATCACAAGTTCAGGTTAAAGTATCGCCAACCTCAGATCGTTTGCAGTTATTAGACCCATTCTCAGCTTGGGAAGGATCCGATTTAACTGATTTGAAATTATTAATCAAAGCAAAAGGGAAATGTACAACAGATCATATTTCTATGGCAGGTCCTTGGTTAAAATACCGAGGTCACTTAGATAATATATCCAATAACATGTTGATAGGTGCCGTCAACTTTTATAATGATAAAACAGACAACGTAAAAAGCCAATTGAATGGTCAATACGATACGGTCCCAAATACACAAAGAGCTTACAAAGCAGCGGGAGTAGGTACTATAGTAGTTGGGGATACCAATTACGGAGAAGGATCTTCGCGTGAACATGCGGCGATGGAACCAAGACATCTTGGCGTTCGAGCCGTGTTAGTGAAGTCATTTGCTCGTATTCATGAAACTAATTTGAAGAAGCAAGGAATGTTAGCATTAACTTTTTCAAACGATTCCGATTATGATAAAATTCAAGAAAATGACTCTATCTCGATTAAAGGATTAACTTCTTTTGCATCAGATAAACCATTGACTATTGAATTATCACATTCGGATGGTTCAAAGGATGAGTTTTTAGTCAATCATACCTACAATGATCAACAAATAGAGTGGTTCAAAGCTGGTGGAGCATTAAACATTATTAGAGCATCTGTAAAATAAACTTGTTTTTGGCTGCATAATTGTATAATTTTGCGCCTCGATTTATCTAAATATTAGTTCGTATATAATATGGCAGCCATCAATGCGGTTAAAATTTTTTCTGGATCAGCTTCTAATTATTTGGCAAAGAATATTGCTAAATACTATGGAAAAGATTTAGGTGCTGCTACCATTTTAAAGTTTTCTGATGGGGAAATGTCTCCAAGTTTTGATGAATCAGTAAGAGGATGTGATGTTTTTATAATTCAATCCACTTTTCCTAGTTCGGATAATTTGATGGAGTTATTACTCATGATAGATGCGGCAAGAAGGGCATCGGCTCATTACGTTACTGCAGTTATGCCATACTTTGGCTATTCAAGACAAGATCGTAAAGATAGGCCACGTGTAGGGATTGGGGCCAAACTTATTGGGAATTTATTAACAGCTGCTGGGGCAGATCGATTGATGACAATTGATTTACACGCAGGACAGATACAAGGATTCATGGATTTTCCAGTGGATCATCTAGAAGGTAATGCCATATTTGTTCCATATTTGAAATCATTAAACTTAGACAATATTGTTTTTGCTTCCCCTGACGTTGGTGGTGTAGTAAGAACAAGAAACATGGCTAAATTTTTTAATGCCGATATGGTCATTTGCGATAAGCATAGAAAACGTGCCAATGAAATCGCCTCGATGCAATTAATTGGGGATGTCAAAGGTGCCGATGTGGTATTAGTTGATGATTTAATTGACACAGGTGGCACATTATGTAAAGCAGCGCAATTAATCATGGATAAAGGAGCTAAATCTGTTCGAGCAGTGGTTACACACCCTGTATTATCTGGAAATGCCTACGAAAACATTTCAAATTCAATATTAACTGAATTATTAGTCACAGATACTATTCCGCAAAAACAGGCTTGCGATAAAATTAAAGTGCTTTCGGTCGCAGAATTGTTTGCTAAGGCGATAGGAAGAATAAGAGATCACGAGTCAATCAGTTCATTATTTATTAAATATTAATTTCAACCGTTTTTAGGGGATAGCCAAAGCGAAAGACTAAAAACATTAACAAAAAACAAAATGAAAAAATTAGAGATTGTAGGGTTTAAAAGAGCGAATCTCGGTAGTAAAGGCGCAAAAGATTTACGTGCTGAAGCTTTAGCTCCTTGTGTATTGTATGGTGGAAAAGAGCAGGTGCACTTTGCTGTACCTATGATATTATTTCGTGAATTATTATATTCTGCGGATGTGTATGAAGTAGAATTAAATGTAGAAGGTGATAAGTATAGAGCCGTATTGCAAGATGCTCAATTTCATCCGGTAAATGAGATGATACTTCACGTCGATTTCCTTGAGATTGTTGATGGAAATCCAATTAAAATTGCTGTGCCGATCAAAGTCATTGGAAATTCTCCAGGAGTAATTAAAGGAGGTAAAATGATTCAAAAATTACGTAAGGTTACTTTAAAGGGTTTATCTGAAAATATTCCTGATTTCGTAACAGTTGACATTTCTGGACTAGACTTAGGTCAAACAGTAAAAGTTAACAAATTAGTTGTTGAAGGATGTGAGATTTTAAATCCAATGTCAAATCCCGTTGCAACTATCGATATCCCTAGAGCATTAAGAGGTAAGTTAACTGCTTAATTCTGTTCTAATTGAATCTTTAAAAGCCTTCCAAATGGAAGGCTTTTTTTATGAGTAACACATAAATACAAAATTTATCTAACACCTTTTTTTGCTTTCCTAATTTATCGTCTTTCAAAAAAACGCAAAGATCAAGGCATAAAAAAAGAGGCACATACATGTGCCTCTAAAATCAAATATATAAGCAAACTTATTTCTTTGCAATCACTTTAACAATAGGTGCTTTTTCCATTTTGGAAACATGCTTAGAATCTCCTACATGTATATATGGTGCAATCACCAAAGAAACAATTGACATCAATTTAATTAAAATATTCATCGATGGACCTGAGGTATCTTTAAAAGGATCACCTACTGTATCACCAGTAACTGCTGCCTTATGTGGCTCAGAACCTTTTTTGTATGTTACACCGTCAATTAAAACACCTTTCTCAAAAGATTTTTTAGCATTATCCCAAGCACCACCCGCATTTGATTGAAATATACCCATCAAAACACCAGACACCGTTACACCAGCTAATAAACCTCCTAATACTTCAGGCCCCATCGTAAAACCAACCAACACAGGAACTGTTAATGCAATGGCTCCAGGTAAAATCATTTGACGAATAGAAGCCTCGGTTGAAATAGCTACGCATTTCTCATACTCAGGCTTCGCTTTATACTCCATAATACCTGGAATTTCTCTAAATTGACGTCTTACCTCATTCACCATTTCCATAGCAGCCTTACCTACAGCTGAAATACATAAGGCAGAGAAAATAAATGGAATCATACCCCCTACAAATAATCCGGCTAAAACATCAGCTTTATATATGTCGATTTGGGTAATACCTGAAATTCCAACAAAAGCAGCAAACAAAGCTAATGAAGTTAATGCCGCAGAAGCGATCGCAAAACCTTTTCCTGTCGCTGCTGTCGTATTACCAACCGCATCTAAATTATCTGTACGCTCACGAACCTCAGCAGGTAATTGAGCCATCTCAGCTATACCTCCTGCGTTATCTGCAATAGGACCAAAAGCGTCAATCGCTAATTGCATCGCCGTAGTAGCCATCATTCCTGCTGCCGCTATGGAAACTCCATAAATACCTGCAAAATGATAAGATCCTATGATACCAGCAGCTAAAACTAAAATAGGAAGTACGGTAGACTCCATACCTACGGCTAATCCACCAATAATGTTGGTCGCATGACCTGTACCCGACTTTTGAACAATCGAATCTACCGGACGCTTACCCATCGCTGTGTAATACTCGGTAATAATTGACATTAATGTTCCTACAATTAATCCCACAATGATGGCGTAAAATACATCCATGGAAGAAAATTCTCTTCCTCTCAAATTTAATGTTTCAGGCAATATATTAGTTACCAAAAAATACGAAGTAACAAAAGTGATTGCAATAGAAGTGTAGTTACCTACATTCAAAGCATTTTGAACAGAAGATGTTTCACTTGATATACGCACAAAAAATGTACTTACAAGAGAAGCCAACAAACCTACACCTGCAATGAGCATTGGTAACAAAACAGGGGAGAAGCCACCAAAATTATCATTAACTGATATTTCTTGACCTAATACCATCGTAGCTAAAATAGTCGCCACATAAGAACCAAACAAATCAGCTCCCATACCAGCCACATCGCCTACGTTGTCTCCCACATTATCCGCAATAGTGGCAGGATTACGTACATCATCTTCAGGAATTCCAGCTTCTACCTTTCCCACTAAATCCGCTCCTACGTCAGCAGCTTTCGTATAAATACCTCCACCTACACGAGCAAATAATGCAATAGATTCAGCTCCTAGTGAAAATCCAGCTAATACTTCAATAGCAGTTCTCATTTCCATCGAAGTTAACGCTTGTCCTTCAGCAAAAATTTGATAAAAGGCAATAAATAAACCTCCTAAACCTAAAATTGCTAATCCAGCTACTCCCATACCCATCACAGAACCTCCAGTAAAAGACACATTTAAAGCTTTTGCCAAAGAAGTTCGAGCTGCTTCAGCCGTGCGAACATTTGCCTTTGTAGCCACAATCATTCCAATATAACCTGCAGTAGCAGAAAATACCGCACCTATTAAAAAAGCAACAGCTATTAAAGGAGACGAATGAATTGGATTATCCGGTGTACCCTCTTGAGTTCCCAACCATGCCAATAAAATAGCTGTAGGTATAGCGAAATAAGTTAAAATTTTCCATTCAGCTTTTAAAAACGCGATAGCACCATCAGCAATATAACCTGCCAATTCCTGCATTTTTTCATTTCCAGCATCTTGCTTCGATACCCAACTAAATTTCCACGCTGTGTACAGCAAACCCACTAAACCAAAAGCAGGAACTAAATAAACAATTGAATTCATAAATCTGTATTTATATTATTCTAAATAAATTTGTCACAAAAATAAGGAATAGCCCCTGAAAAAACAATTAAAAAGGTAATCTGAAAACTAATTTCAGCCTTTCTGGAACCCAATTACCCATCGGATAAACGACATCTAAAGAGATAATTTTAGCTATACCGCTTATCCCGTATGAAATTTCGTGATAATCTTGTTTATAAATAGGGGCATAAATTTTTAAATAATTATATCCCACATGTTCCCTTATTCCATAAAGATTAAGCAAATTAATTTGTGAAAAGAATAATTTACGGGGTTCCCAATGAATATGAGCTCTTATATGTGAACTACTTGTACTAAATAAATAATTGGGTAAAGCATAAAACATTCTGCGGTCATTGCTTACGACATCCATTTCATTTCCTTTAAAATGCTGATAATCTAAAAAAGAGGTCGGTTTCTCTAAAAACTGAGAATAATTAATAAAATAACTTAACCGACCAAAACGATTGAGCGAAATAGATTGATTGGCACTAAAACTAATTTTAGAAAAAGGATGATCGATTATACCATTTTCCATTTGTAGATTGAAAGTAGGACCCTCATTATTAGATAACCGCCGGACTTGATTAAATCTTCGCCAACTAGATAATGGCTGCCAGCGCACATTAAATCTAGTATAAAACTGGTTATTATCTTGGAGTGAAATATTCCCTAATTCATTATTCAAAGGGGTGTTCGAAGTAAAAAAGGTAGAATTGCTAAAAAATCCTTGATCAACATGATTAGATAGACCTTTACGATGCCTATATTCTAAAAATCCACTCAATCGAATTTTAGAAGATAATTGGTATTCATAACCCACATTCAAAAAATTCTTCTGATATAATTTCAGAAAATTTTCATTTAATAATAGCGCATAAAACTTATTGTAGGATTCTGAAACTGGATTAGTAGGATTTATTTGATACACATTACTTCCAGCTCCCAAGCTTAAACGCCGCCTATTTTCATCAAAATTTCTTGTGTAACCAATATCTCCATTAAATGCCTTTCTGGCTAAAGCATATCGAACATTAGCATTTATAAAATAAAAATTAGATAAACTAAATGAATGCCGAAACTCGATATTTCTTTGAATGACATATCCATCAACAGGATTAAAGCCTCCAGACAAAGAACCCAGCCTTAAACTTGGCCCCAAATTCCTCTTTTCGTATAAATAGGTTCTAGCAGTTATCAAATCGGTCCAACGAAATACCGGCAAGTTTCTTAATGAATCCTTAGTTAACTTATTCCTATCTAATAACTGAAGGCTATCGGCTTGTTTATAACCGACCACCTCCGCTTCAGTAAGTGGCACTTGACGTTCAGACACCCAGAAAGACTCGTCATGTTTAGAAGCCATTGAATCAACCTCAAATACATAATCCGAAGTAAATATTTCTTTTTCTTCTGATTTCTCTAAAAATTCCGACTTTTCATCCTTAGCTACCTGCCGCAAAATCTTCTTTAATTTATTTCTAGTTACTTCTGAGGACAATGCGGATTTAGGATCTTTAACTTTTTCTCGATCTATTTCTTTCGCTAAAGATTTATTTAAACGCTCTTCAATAATATTCGGCTTAACCACTAGAACAGGGTTTACCTTGATTTTATATTCCTTTATTTGCGTAATGTATCGAAATGTGGCACCGAAACCCATCGCATCAAAGTTAATATTCACATCATAATTTATGGGCATCCAAACACCTTGGAACAAG
>JBIKRO010000032.1:0-28395 GCA_044349095.1 Aquirufa sp.
GGTCTGTCTTTAAATTTATATTGACTTTTATCTATAAAGCTTTGTAAATGCTCTATTCGAACTCCGATGGCAAAAGATTTTGCTTCAATTAAAATATTTTTGCTTTGTAATAATGTAAATATATCTCGAGCAGAATGACCCGTAGCTAACAAGGTCGCTTCACCTAAAAATGTGTCCTTTGCATTAGTTTGACAGCCAATTATAGAATTATTGCGAATAAGTAAATCTGTTACTCGATGCTCAAAATGAAATTCTCCTCCTGCTTCAATAATGGCGTTGCGCATGGAAGAAATAATCATAGGTAATTTATTAGTTCCTATATGGGGATGGGCTTCATATAAAATATTTTTATCAGCTCCATAGCTGACAAACTTCCTTAGAACATAATTGATATCCCCCCTCTTCTTACTACGAGTATATAATTTTCCATCTGAATAAGTACCAGCCCCACCCTCTCCAAAACAATAATTACTATCTGAATCAACTTGATTAAATCGATTAATAGCCGCGATATCACGCCTTCTATCGCGAACATTTTTGCCTCTTTCTAGTATTATGGGTCTAAATCCTAATTCTATTAATTTTATAGATGCAAATATGCCAGCAGGACCACTTCCGATGACGATAACTTTTTTACTATTCTTTTTTAATTTAGGCAATATAGATTCAAGCTCTGAAGCAAAATTGTAATCTTTACTGTATAGACCTATTTTTACAAGTGCCTTTATATTTTTATTTCTCGCGTCAAGTGAAATCTTTTCAATTCGATATTGACTATTATTCAATAGATTTGCACCCAATTCTGACAATAAGAATTGATGTAATTGTTCAGGTGAATACGCAATCGCTGGACTGATAACGAAATCTCTACTTTCTAACATATTAAAAATTTGTTCAAAAATACAAATACATTTTTATACTAATGAATAAACTAATAAATGAAGTAAGTACCTATTTGCTCCAACATAAAGACAATCCGGTACATTGGGAAGCTTGGAATGATGAATCTCTTGAACGATCTATGGTAGAAGATAAACCCATCATTATTAGCATTGGTTATGCAGCTTGCCATTGGTGCCACGTTATGGAGCATGAATCTTTTGAGGATCAAGAGGTTGCTGATTTAATGAATGAACATTTTATTAATATTAAAATTGACCGAGAGGAACGTCCTGACCTTGATATGATTTATATGGAGGCCGTTCAAAAAATGGGAATTAGGGGTGGTTGGCCACTAAATGTATTTTTATTACCAAATAAAAAACCATTTTATGGAGGAACCTACTTTCCTAAAAAAAATTGGATATCTATTTTAAAATCAGTAAATGATGCATTTAAATCCAATAGAGCTGAATTAAATAATTCGGCCGATGGATTTTCAGAAAGCTTAAATGACAACAATTTATCATTCAATGCAACCAATATAGATGCTCAATCTACACAGTTAGAAAAAGCTTTTCAAAAAGTTAAAGGATCTTTAGATCCTGTATTTGGCGGAATTAAACAGGCTCCTAAATTTCCTTTACCTTGTTTGCTCGATTTTTTAATCAATTTGCCCAATAGTGAATATCTGAAATTAGGTGTCAATGAACTCTACAATGTTCAATTGCAAAAAATGGCACAAGGTGGCATTTATGACCAAATTGAAGGAGGATTTTCTAGGTATTCGGTAGACTCTGAATGGTTTTGCCCTCATTTCGAAAAAATGCTTTATGATAATGTCCAATTAATAAAAACCTATTCACTGGCTTATTCAAAAACTAATATTGATCTATATAAAGAAGTTGCAGCAGATACAATTCATTTTTTAGATGAACAGCTAAAGGGGGATAATGGACTTTACTTTTCTTCCATTGACGCGGATAGCGAAGGCGAAGAAGGCAAATATTATACTTGGGAGTTTGAGGAACTTAATTCGATAATACCCTATAAAAATAATCAAGATTTTTACAATCACTTTTCCATAACTTCTAATGGGAATTGGGAAAACAATAAAAATATACTTTTTAAAAATTCTCCGATCAGTAATCAACAATTTAGTACTCAATTAGAAATTTTAAAAAATGCAAAATCAACTCGTATTAAACCTAATACCGATACGAAACAAATATTATCTTGGAATTCTATTTTCGTTTCTTCTCTGATTCACGCATACTACACTTTTAACAATCATGCTTATTTAGAATTAGCAAAGACAATCATAAAACAAATTGAAAATCATTTTATGATTAATGAAACCTATTTACACCAAGTTAAATATTCATCAAAACCTATAATAGCCTTTTTAGATGACATGGCATTTCTAACGAAAGCTTACATAGATCTATATGAAATAAGTGGTGATATTACTTACATCAGTAAAGCAAATAATTGTTTAATTGATATACTTGAAAATTTCAAAATCAATAAGTCCCAAACAGTTTTTTATAATTATTATTCAAATAAATCGGAGAAACTTATTGCGGATAAATATGAAATAAATGATTCAGTTATGCCTTCGTCAAATTCTATTTTTTGTGAATGTTTGTTTAAAATAGGATTTATAAACCAAGTTCCAGAATATACCTTAAAAGCTAAGGAAATGCTTGAAAACATCATAGAATCTGCATTAAGCAATCCTTTATATTTCTCGAATTGGTTAAAAATATATGCAGATTACATTGAATATCCCAAAGCTCTAATTAAATACAATGCTAATTTTATTCATATTGATCAACTAAAGGAAACGGATTTTCCTATCGATAAAACCATGATAAATTATACACCTATTTTGCATCAAGACAAATATAATTTTTACTTATGTATCGGTGATACGTGTTATACGCCTACGAACTCCATTAAAGAATTACAAATTCAAATGAAATCAGTTATTTAACTCTTGACGGATTTTCGTTGACAAAAGCACCCCAACCTTTTTTAGTCCCTTTAATAGTGGATGTTATATTGTTGTTATGAAAATGATGACAAATAGCTATTCCTAAAGCATCTGTCGCATCAAATAGCTTTGCATCTAATTTTATATTCCCAATAACCTCTACCATTTTAGCTACTTGTTCTTTAGATGAGTTTCCATTTCCAGTGACAGATTGTTTGATTTTTTTGGGCTCATACTCTGAAATAGGAATACTTTTAGAAAAGGCTAATGACATGACCATTCCTTGAACTCTTCCTAATTTTAACATCGATTGGACATTTTTACCGAAAAAAGGGGACTCTATGGCTATTTCATCAGGCAAAAATTCCTCTAAAATCCCCAATACCCTTTCATGAATTTTTAGAAACTTAGCTCCCTGAGTGGTATACTTAGTCAAATTCAAAACACCATATTGAAGAATGGTTACTTTTTCTTTGGTAATTTTAATCAAACCATATCCTAAAAATCTAGTTCCAGGATCAATCCCTAAAATTATTTTTTCTGAAGTGGAACTAGTAATTTGCGACATATAATTCTAATTCATGTTTATCAATGAAATCTCTAAAGTCTTAACGTTTATATTCCCAAAACTTATTTGGAAAATAAATGAATTAGAAATAGAAAAAACTATTTATTTAACTTTTGATGATGGCCCTACCCCTGAAATTACTAATTATGTTTTAGATCTTCTTACCAAATATAAAGCAAAAGCTACTTTTTTTTGTATTGGTAAAAATATAGTATCTAATCAGGAATTAGCCAAACGTATTTTAATGGATGGCCATAGAATTGGCAATCATACAATGAATCATATAAATTCTTGGCACGTTTCCTCAAAAGATTATTTCAATGAATACACACAATGTGAAGATATAATTAGCAACCTGGGGACTCATTCAGTAGGTTTTAGGCCACCATATGGCAGAATTAATGGTTTTATTTATAGCAAATTGATTCATCACACAAACATCTACATGTGGTCATTTATTACAGGCGATTATAATCCCAAGAATAACCCTAATTCGATCATAGATTCGGCTAAAAAAAATATTAAAAATGGTTCAATATTGATTTTTCACGATAGTAAAAAAGCATTTCCCGTATTAAGTAATATTCTGGAACCCATATTGCAATATGGTACACAAAATAATTACCAATTTAAAACCTTATGATTGACACGCACGCACATCTATATGATGATATATTCACAATAGATATAGAAACTAATATTAATCAAATTCTTGATTCAGGGATCAATGAAGTTTGGTTGCCTAATTGCGATGTTGAAACTTTAGAATTACTATTGAAATTGTCAACATCGTACCCAAATATTTGTAAGCCTATGATAGGTTTGCACCCCACCTACGTTAAAACGGATTATTTAGATCAACTAACTACATTGAAATCATATTTAGACAAATCTAAGTTTTTAGCTATTGGTGAAATTGGTTTAGATTATTATTGGGATGTAACACATAGAAATGAACAAATAGATGCATTTAAAACACAATGTCAATGGGCATTGGATAAAAGTATTTGGGTTGATATACATTGTAGAAAAGCATATGCCGACATAATTTCAATTCTCTCTCAGAAAGAGTTTAGCCAATTAACAGGAATAATACATTGCTTTTCGGGAGATGCTTCCGAGGCTACGCGACTAACTCAATTAGGTTATTCGTTGGGTATAGGTGGAGTCATTACTTACAAAAACACGAACTTGTTTGAAAGTATAAAACATATAGATTTAAAATATTTAGTCTTAGAAACGGATTCTCCCTACTTAACACCTGTTCCGTTTAGAGGAAAACCAAATCATCCACAATACCTAAAACTAATCGCACAAAAATTGGCTGATTTATTTGAGGTACAGGTTGAAGAAATCATTAAAATAACCACAGAAAATGCGCTAAAATTTAAAGCTTTTTCAAATTTTCAATAATAAAGTGATTAGAATCGTGCCAATGAAACAAAGCATTCCTCAAATTAATGACAATTTCATTCTGGCTCTTTATTAATTTTTGAATATCTCCATTCAAAATAATTTTCCCTTGATTAATGATTCCGATGGAATGACTAAGTTTTAAGACATCAGATAAATCGTGACTAATTAGCAGGCAGGGAATATTTTTAAATTCAATAATCTCTTTAATAATTAAAGCAAATTCCAATTTTTGTTCAGTATCTAATTGACTAAATGGTTCATCTAATACTAAATATTCAATGGGCTCACTGATGGCATTTAAAATACCTAATTTTTGTTTTTCTCCGCCTGACAAATGAGTTACTTGAGTATTTAATATTTTTTGTAAATGAAAAATCTTAACATATCGATTAATTTCTTTTTGGGGAGAAATTGATTTTTGAAAAATAATATTTAAAAAATCTAATACCGTATGAAAAGGCTTTAAATGTAAATTTTGTGGCAAATAACCTGCTTTTAAAAATTGTGGAATTAACCTTTCGTTATGATCATTTAATTCAATTCCATTAATTTGAATGCTACAAAAATCATCTTGCGATAAACCTACAGCTAATTTTGCCACAGTACTTTTTCCGCTTCCACTTTTCCCTATTAAAGCAAATATTTCTTTAGGTAAAACATTTATTCTTATATTAGACAATTGAAAGTGGTTATTTACCCTATGATTTTTTATTATAATTTTTAACATATCTAATTATGCTTTTATGTGGTATTGATGTTGGCACCTCATCTATAAAATTAAGTGTAGTAGACGCATCTACAAAAAAAGTAATACACACATGTTCTTTTCCAGAAACCGAGAATGAAATAATTTCAGTCTCCCCAGGTTTTGCTGAGCAAAATCCGGAGCATTGGTGGTATTGTGTTATGCAAGTTATCAAAATGGCTAATGCCACAAAAAAATATAACCCATTAGAAATTTCAGCTATAGGAATTTCATATCAAATGCATGGTTTGGTTATTTTAGATAAAGATAAACAAGTTTTACGACCATCAATCATTTGGTGTGATTCAAGAGCAGCTAACATCGGGAATCAAGCTTTCGAAGCTTTAGGGAAAGAAGAAATATTAAAAAATTTATTAAATTCTCCTGGTAATTTCACCGCTTCAAAACTAGCATGGGTGAAAGAAAATGAACCTCTTGTTTATGATCAAATAGAACATGTGCTATTACCAGGAGATTATATTTCTTATAAATTTACAAATGAATTAACAACAACGATATCGGCATTATCAGAAGGAATATTTTGGGATTTTAATAAAAATGAAATCTCGAAAGAGCTATTAAATTATTATCATTTTGATATTTCCTTATTTCCTGAAATCAAACAAGTATTTGAAAATCATGGTCAAATAAGTAGTTCATTAGCTTCCGAATTAGGCCTATCTTCCAATTTGAAAATCACATACAAAGCAGGTGATCAACCCAATAACGCTTTATCACTTGGTGTTGTAGAACCGGGGGAAATTGCTACCACTGCAGGTACATCAGGAGTAATATATGGGATTAGTTCAGAATTAAAATATGATCCAAATTGTCGAGTTAATTCATTTGCACATGTTAATTATTCAAAAGAATTACGTAGAATAGGTGTTCTGATGTGTATCAATGGAACAGGTATTTTAAATAGGTGGTTAAAAGATAATTTTTTCCCGACTCATAGTTACACTGACTTAAATAATTACGCTAATCAATCTGAAATAGGTTCCAAAGGCTTAATGTGTTTTCCTTATGGAAATGGTGCTGAAAGAATATTTAATAATAAAATTATTGGTGGAAGTTTTAGGAATTTAGATTTTAATCGCCATCAAAAAAATGAAATATCTAGGTCAGTCCAAGAAGGAATTGCCTTTTCGATGGTTTATGGATTAGAGTTATTAAACTCTTCAGGCATAGAACCACAAAAGATAATGGCTGGTTATTCCAACATGTATTTAAGTTCTATTTTTTCATCCACCATCGTAAATGCATCTAATGTGTCCATTCAGCTTTTAGAATCGGATGGAGCTTATGGTGCTGCTTTAGGTGCTGGTATTGGTTCTAAGTTGTATGCAACAGTACAAGAAGGCATAAATTCAATTAAAGTACTTTCTGAAGTACTGCCAGACCAAAACAAAAACAAAACCTTAGATTACTATGAAAAATGGAAGCAGGAACTTTCCAATATGCTATAAAAGGCAAAGCCTCTCAATTTCTTGAGAGGCTGTACCCAGAGCCGGAGTCGAACCGGCACGGGCTTGCACCCACGGGTGTTTGAGACCAGCGCGTCTACCAATTCCGCCATCTGGGCAAATAAATTAAAATTTGCAATGCAAAAGTAGCTTTTCAAATCCGCTTTTACAAAATTTAATGTAAGATAAAATAGTCTATTCGTAACGTAAAGCTTCCACAGGATCCATTTCTGAAGCTTTGTAAGCAGGGTAAATTCCTGAGAATAAGCCAACTAGTATACAAATTATTATACCAATAGTCATCCATAACCAAGGTATTATAAAACTTGCTTTACCCGAACTTATACCTTGAGCAATTAAATTTCCGATTGGAATAGCCATTAAAATACCGCCTATCCCCCCAATGAGGCAAATTACAATGGCTTCAATTAAAAATTGTTGTAATATCCGTGCAGGTGTAGCTCCTAAAGATTTTCGGATACCTATCTCTCGCGTTCTTTCGCTAACTGAAACCATCATGATATTCATCAAAGCGATAGCCGCTCCCAATAGGGTAATAAATCCAATAACAAAGCCGCCTACTCGTAATGTGGAGGTAATACTTTCAAAACTTTTTGCAATAGAATCGGAGCGATCAATTGAAAAAGAATCACCTCTTCCAATGGGGTCCATTCGAACCTTACGCATAATTCCCCTTGCTTCTTCCATAAAATCATCAAAATTGACAATTCGCAATGTTGATGTAGTGATATCAAAATTTAATTGACGCCCTACGGCCATTTTTCTACCAGTCTCCAAAGGGACCATAATCACTCGATCATCTCCCCCACCCATCATATTTCCTTTTTTCGATAATATACCTATTACCTTCATTTTTAATCCACTAACGATAATTTCTTTATTTATCGGATTTTCTTTCTCAAATAGTTGATCAATGATATCTACACCTAAAATGCAAACATTGATTGAATTCGTATATTCATTTGTCGAAAATGCCCTACCCATGCTTATTTTATATCCCTTTAAATCCAAAAAATTATCATCTATTGCCATTAACCTAGAATTAGGGTTTGTTTTTTTAGATTGATATTTTGCAATAGCATTGAAAGAAACATTCGTTTTTAGACTAACATTTCCTTTTTCCTTGAACAACACTTTATATCTGTACGCTTGCCTATAATCTATATTTTTAAATTTTTTTTCTCTTTGGCCTTCTCTCCTAATTTGCATCGCAGCTCTATTTCTAATATCAAATGAGTTTGCACCCAACCCAGAAAAAGAATTGTCAACAGAACTTTGTATCCCATCAATCGCAGTTAAAATACCAACCAATGAAGTTATTCCAAGCGAAATAATCAAAGCAGTCAGAATGGTTCTTAATAAATTACTTTTTATGGACCTTAAACCCTCAAAAACATTTTCTTTTAAATTCATTTTGGTTACCTAAATTATAATTTTAGCTTGCAATTTATTACTTATTTGACTTGAAGAAAAACCAATGAGGTATCTAATTTTTCCATTAATCATATTTATGCTGAATTTCAATGGATTAAATGCAAAAAGCATTTTAATACCCATGGATAACTCTCAAAAAAATCATTTAAAATCATATGGAATTGTATACAATCATTTGAAAAATGGTCAAAATGAAATAAGATGGTGCTTAAATTATTTAGGAGGATCATTTATTATTAATTATGACAATGATCTATATGGAAAAATAATCAGTCAAGGCATAACTTGTACGATACTAAAAGATCAAGAAACTGATATTTTACTAAACGAACTCAAATCAATTGAAAACAATTCAGAAGTTGTCATTTTAAATAAATTTGCTAGAATAGCTTTATATTCTCCGTCATCCGCTTCCCCCTGGGATGATGCCGTATCGTTAGCTTTGAGATATGCTGAAATACCTTTTGAAACTATATATGATCAAGATATATTAAATGGACGACTTATAGAATTTGATTGGATACATTTACATCATGAAGATTTTACTGGGCAAATGGGTAAAATGTTTACGCAAAAAGATCAATTATGGTATCAAAATCAATTAATTGAGGATAAAAACGTAGCTAAAAATAATGGATTTAAAAAAGTGGCCAATTTGAAAAATAAAATCACTTTAATGCTAAAATCATTTATTATCGGCGGAGGATATATGTTTGCTATGTGTACCGCCACAGACACTTTTGATATTTCTTTAGCGAGTTCTGAATTAGATATAATTGATTACGGGTTAGATGAACATCCAATGTCAGATAATATAAATAGTAACCTAAAATTCCAAGAAACTTTAGCATTCACTAATTTTAGTATATATACAAATCCAAGAGTGAATGAATTTTCCGATATAGATGCCTCACCTAATTTTTCAAATCGGAAAATCCAGGAAGATTTAGATTATTTTGAATTAAATGATTTTTCATCAAAAAATGATTTAATACCTTCCATGTTAAATCAAAATCATGAAAAAATAATTCATGGATTCATGGGGCAAACCACTACCTTTTCAACTTCAAAAATCAAACCTAATGTTATTATACTGGCAGAAAATCAAAAATTGGAAGAAGTAAAATATTTGTATGGCACTTTAGGGAAAGGATTCTTTTGTTTTCTAGGAGGACATGATCCTGAAGACTATCAGCATTTTGTTAATGAAGAACACACTGACTTGAGCTTGCATAAAAATTCACCTGGATATAGGTTAATTTTAAACAATATATTGTTTCCCTCAGCTCAAAAGAAAAAACAAAAAACCTAAAATAATTTTCTTAAATAATAATCTTCCGCAGGAACCATAATTCCCTTTTTTATATCTAATTGCGATCCTAATCTAATGTCTGTATTTATTGGATCAATGACGCTTGATGCAAAAAATAAATATTGAGCTTCCTTAGGAATCTTTTGCAATCCTTGGCCAAAAGGATTAATTGGAATCAACTTCCGTTTAAATTCTTTTCCCCATAATGGATACTCATAATCATCATTAATTGTTCCTAAAGCAACTACAGCATTAGCTGGAACTAATTTTTCGAAATTTTCATAGGCCAATGTTACATCAGGTCTTGAAACGGTAAGTGCTTCAGTCCTATTTAAACTGAATATTGATTTTTTTCCATATGCATCAAAAGGCAAAGCTCTCAGGTTTAGACCAATTGTTGACAAAGCAGAAAAAGAAATTAAAATAACCGTACAAATGAAGAAGAATTTACTTAGCAATCTAGGTGATTTATAAAAGAAATAATCACCTATATATACAAAAAAGGGGACAATATAGATCAATGAACTAATCATGTACCTGCCTTTCCATGGGTCATAAGGTGCTGAATAAGCTAACGTAATAAAATGTAAAAAGAAAGCTAACAGAAAAACCCCCTTTTTTATATTTGGCCTTTTAAAGAAAATAAATATGGAAGGTAATATTAGGAAGATAAAAATGGAACCATAAATTGGACTACCATTATAAAATTCAAATCTTCGATTAAAACTAAAAGGAATTATTGTAAAATCAGTCGTACTTTCTAAGCCTAGGTTTAAATTTTTGTCTAATTTGATCAATTTAGATTTTAATAAACGCTGCTTTTCTTCCACAATAGACCAATTCCTTAAACCATCTAAATTGATTAGATCAAAGGAATACCTGACTACATTCCTCGTACCTTGAATTAATAGGTTGTTTATACCGCCTGCACGCTCGACAGATTGATGTTTAGTTGCCTCTTCTGGGCCAATAGGATGATTGTAATAAAAATAGTTGGCGATATATCCAGTCGGAGCAACAAAGAATATAATGCCTAATAAATGTGCGCAAAAAAAGTGTTTTACTTTGTGCCAAATATGATGCTTACCCGTAGCATAAAATGAGTATAGATAAATAATTAAAAGAGGTATAAATGAAAATACAAAGGTGATTTTGTGGCTTAATGCTAATCCAAAGGCCAGACCCAAAAAATACACATATATAAGTCTTTGAGTATTTATATAAGCTAATACGAGATAAATAATACTAACTAAATAGGCTCCCAAAACAATATCTGTATCAGTTAAGATCGATTGCATGATGATGTTAGGAGATAAAAAGACTATTAGACTACCAAATAATCTTGATTTATATGAAGCCCCTAATTGTTTTAATATACCATAGGTACCAAAACAAATTAGCCAAAATGAACCGAAATTAGGTAGTTTAAAAAAATGCTCGTTATATCCACTCATTAAAAATGGATAAACTTGGATAGAACAAAAGCTTTTGGGATAAGTATCAATGTTAAAATTGGTACCTATAAAATGCTCGGTACTACCCTGGTTTAAAAAGTATAATATTCGATTTAAATGTCCAGTCATGCTGTCCCACTCGTTGGGTGGACTATTGAAGATTAAATACACTTGAAAGACAGTTAGAATACTAATTGTCCAAAATAGTATGGAGAATACAATTCTTTCAAATAAATTCATTTTAGAAAATTCTAAATGTATTGATTGAATTGTACTCCCTGTTATCTTAAAGGCAGATTTTGATATGACCTCAGAATAAAATACTTTTTTATTAAATAGAATATATAAAAAATAAGAAAAGAAAAATGGAATTATACACCAAAGTATTCGAGAGTTCCACATATGAAATTCAGATAGTAAATAACCTGAAAGTATTATACTAGACGAATAAAACAAGAATCCTAAAATCATAATTTCTTCAAATGTTTTGTTTGAAACTTTTGAAGAAATTTTATAATTCAATAAGATAAATGAAATGAAAATTAACAAGTACATCGAGATTCAATTAAAGTGAACTCATAATAATAGATGACGTTTTTACGATATCAGCTTCAGAAATATCTGCCGATAATGGCAAACATAAAATACGTTTAGATATATCTTCGGAATTTAAACACACATTTCCTGTTACTGTAGGCAAATTATTTAATGAGGGGTAAAAATAACGTCTAGGATAAATTTGATTATTATTTAGTTTTTCAGTGACATGCAATAATTGTTCTTCAGAGCTGAAAATAATGGGATAATAACTGAAATTTCTCTCCAATTCAGAATTATAGTCATATTTAATAATTGGATCTTTTAATAAAGAATCATAAAGAGAACTAGAAATTTCTCTATGTTTTTTAATACGTGGAAAATTATCAAAATTAACTAAACCCATGGCAGCATGGAATTCTGAATTTTTGCCGTTTATGCCGATATCAAAATAATCATCGTTTCTATGTCCAAAACTTCTGATACCTCTAATTTTTTCTGCTAATTTATGGTCATTAGTCATGATAGCCCCTCCCTCTATCGTGTGAAATACCTTGGTAGCATGAAAACTACAAGTACTGACAGTCCCAAAATTAAAAATAGATTTCCCCTTATATTTAACTCCAAAAGCATGAGCTCCATCGTAAATTAATGGAATTCCAATTTCTTTGGCCATAATTTCTTGTTTTTCAAGATCTCCACAATTCCCATAAACATGAGTAGTAAGAATTCCAGATATTGAATTAAGTTCTGATAAAGATTTTATTTGTTCAGAATTAACGGTTAACGAAATAGGATCAATATCCACAAATACGGGATTACAACCTTCCCAAATTAAAGAATTTGTCGTGGCACAGTAGGAAAATGGTGTGGTTAAAACATTTCCGTTTAATCCTAAGGCTTTAATGGCCAACTGCAAAGCTATTGTGCCATTTGTTACAAATATAAAATTCTCTACTTCAAGAAATTCCCCTAATTTATTTTCTAATTCTTTAATAAAAGGACCATCATTTGTTAAATGATGCGTGTCCCAAATTTTCTCCAAATACTTTACATATTCTTTTATATCAGGCAAAAAAGATTTAGTTACATGTAACATTATATTTTTTGAGAAACTTGTTGAATTGGAAAATCAAATTGAGGACGAACATAACCTGGCCATTTACCATACCACGTAGTATCTTCCCTAAAATCAGCTATTTCAAAATTAAAGACCTCCTCAAAATTAAATAGTACGATAGATTTATCTTTAACAATCATAAAAGATACCAAATAATTACCATCATTTAAAAAGTATCCAGGAATAGTTAAGCTAGCTTGCACTACCCCTTTATTCAATAATTTAGGTTGGGTCCCTACATTAAATATGCATTCGCCCGTACTAGCAAAAATATGTAAGCTGATATTTAAATTTTGATCATCTAATAAATTCCAAAATTCAATATCTATTTTCAATGAATTTCTAATGTCTGCGATTAATTGATTACCTATTAATACTGGAGTCAATTTTGCATATTTAAGTCTTACAAGGTCATTTCCTGGAGCATTTTCAATATGATTAAAACTCTGCTCCAATAAATTATTCTGCATGGCAGATAGATAATTATTTAACACTTCTCCAGTTTCACCAAATTGCTTTACATAGCCTTTTTCCAAATGCAATGTTTTATTACATAAATTTGCCACTGCTGTTAAATTGTGGCTAACAAATAATATTGTTTTTTCTTTAGAGGCGACTTCTTTCATCTTACCTAAAGATTTTTTCTGAAAATCAGCATCGCCAACTGCAAGAACTTCATCTACAATTAAAATATCGGGATCAAGGTGTGCAGAAATAGCAAATCCCAGCCTTACATACATACCCGAAGAATAACGTTTAACTGGAGTATCTAAGAATTTAATTATTTGATCACCGGCAAATTCCACAATCTCATCAAATTGTTGGGTAATCTGCTTTTTACTCATCCCCAATATCGCTCCATTCAAATATATATTATCACGTCCTGATAGTTCTGGATGAAATCCAGTGCCCACTTCTAACAAACTTGCTACCTTACCTCTTATGTCAACCTTTCCCGTTGTTGGCTTAGTTATTTTACTTAATATTTTTAACAAAGTAGATTTACCTGCTCCATTATTGCCAATTATCCCTAATTTATCCCCTTTGTTTAAAGTAAATGATACATCTTTTACAGCCCAATATTCTTCAAATTCTCTTTTACTAAAAATTCTATTCACAAGCGATTTAGAAACCTCTTTATTAGATAAAGGGAGCTGATATTTTTTAGAAATTGAACTTACTGAAACGATACTATTCATTATAAATAATCAACAAATGTGTCTTTTTTGAAATGAAATACAAATAAACCAATAACAAAAATCAAAATGGATGAAAAAATAGATATTAATATTTCACTTAAAGAAAGTATGTTGTAACCACTAATTAAAGAGAACCTAAAAAATTCGACTAAACCAACTAAAGGATTAATTAATGTATACATTTTAAACCATGGTTTTGAATAAAACTCTAAAGACGTATAAACAATAGGCGTAACAAAAAATCCATACTGAACAATAATTGGAATTATTTGTAAAAAATCTCTCTTTCTAACAGAAAAAGAAGCAAAAATAGCACCTAAACCGATACTTATAAATAAAGTGATTAATACTGCAACGGGCAAAAAAAATAAATTGTGGGATATATCTATTTTAAAATAAAATGCAAGAATCAAGTATACTAAAAATCCGAAGAAAAAATCAACTATAGATACTGCTATCGCCGAAAATAAAATGATCATTCTAGGAAAATACACTTTAGTAATTAAATTACTACTAAGCAAAATAGAATTACTCACTGATTGAAAACTATTTGCAAATAAGTTCCAAAATAATATACCAGAATAAATAACAATTTGAATTGGATAACCTGAAATATTAGAAATGTTAGTTACGTTTTTATACGCAAATAAAAAAACAAGCATGGTTGTTATAGGTCGAATGATTGCCCAAATCATTCCTAGAGCTGTTTGCTTAAACCTAACACTAATGTCGCGCTTAGCAAGTATTAAAAGAAGTTCTAAGTTATTTGAAAAATTAAAATTAGAAGTATTTAAAAATGCCATTATTTAAGAATTAAATTCTTTATATAGGTTAATTAAATATACGATAATACACGAAAAGAAAAAACCTAGTAATGTGCCTAATAACGTAATTGTACCTTTGGATTTTGGTGAAGGTGCGAGAGGAAGTTCTGTATCAGAAATAATATTAAGCAAAGGCGATTCTTTTATCAGTGAAAACTTAAGATTATCTAAATTTCTTACTGATTCCAAATACATGCCTTGAAGTTGAGTGGAATTCATTTGTAATCTTTCAGAGATAATCTTAGCTTGGTTATATATAATTTGTTGATTTTGATCCTGAAAATTTGCCAACTTCCCCTGCGTGTAATATAATGCGGATCTTAATGAATCAACCCTGCTAGACATAATTATCAATAATTCTTTTGATTTTTTTGTTTTAGTATCAATGTAAAAATCGGATACTGTTTTCAAATATAATTTAGACCATACATAAGAAAGTGTATCATTTCTAGTTTCGATACTTAATTTTAAGAAACTAGATTTTTGATTCTCAGACACCAAATAAGTTTTTTCCTTTAAATGCAAATAAATCATATCCAATACGTTCCTATCTTGGAGATCTAAATCTTTTAATTCAGATGATTTAAATCTGTGGATGTAAAAGTCTTCAGGCAAATTACTCCATTCAAATTCATTGATTCTTGATTTTTTTAAAAATATATTTGCAAATATTTCTTCCTTGCCATTCCAAACAACTTTTTTAAGTAATGCTTTTCTAAAAATAGCCTTTGTTTTAAGTAATTCTTTGAAATTTTCACCACTAAAAAGTGTATTATTTCCACCAAAGTTACCGGACAAGCCAAAAGAAGAGGCTAATTCACTGAGCGCTCCACCCGTTGATCCCGCTTCACTATCCATGATAAAAACAATATCGCTTTTATAGAAAATATTATTATTTTTATATATTTCAATATACAAACCCAATATTAAACCTATCGTGCTACCAATAAGGATTAAAATATAATTCTTACGAATAAAGGGTATGATTAAAAAAATAGAAAATAATATCTTTTTAAAAGAAAATTGATCTCCTTCTAGTTTCATATTTTAATTTGTTGTTGTCCTAATCAATGTTACAATACCTATCAAGCTAGTTAACGTACCAGTAAATATCCCTACTATGCTGGCAATTTGTTGGCCTGAACTTGAAGATTTAACTTCTTTAGGCACAATTATTTCAGAACCTTTGTCAATTTTTGGATAAATTTTTATAAATCCAAAACTTTTAACCCGTCTTACTGAACCATTTGAATAGATAACATATGACTTTTTCCTAGCTGAAGAAGTGGTATAACCACCTGCACCGTTAATAAAATCTTTAAAAGTATTGGTAGATAAATATTTTACACTGTTGGGATATAAAACCTCACCGGTTACTTTTACTGTTTGAGGTTCTTTAGGAATATCAATAATATCACCTTCCAATAAAAACAAATCTTCTTCTCCAGTAGGATTTTTCAATGCAGCTACTAAATCAATTCCGATTTTTTCAGTTTCTTTATTATATTTCTCCTTATTTTGAATGATCGCACCCGTAAAATTATCTGAAATTTCATTCAATTGATCTATTTTACGAATTTTCTCAGCTTCGGTTAAATGATTCTTTCTGATTAATTTCGCCCCTTCAGGAAAGGCTTGATTATTTAATCCTCCAGCTCTTTTAACAATGTCACTTAAGCGCTCATCCTTACGCTCTAGACCAAATACTCCAGGAAAAACAACTTGACCTTGAACAGTAACAAATTGCTGTAATTCATAATTAGGAGATGTTCTAATAAAGACTTCGTCAAATGGGACCAATTCGAATTTAGATGCGGTATTATCAAGTTGCAAATTATTGCTAATTCCAAATTTTATAATTTCTGCTATTTGAGAATTTATTAAATTGGGACTCTCCAAACCAATATTTTTTTTCCGCCTTACAATTTCAACATAACCTGTAGCGGCAGATTCTCTAAGGCCACCTGCTTTTAAAATCAAATCTTCTACTGTCATGTGGTCAGAATACGGAAGCGTCAATTTCACTTGTCGATTAATTAATGCATCACTAGTTTCACTTGATTTAAAATCATTAGAAATTTCACTAGATACAACATTATTGCCTTCTTCATCTTGTAAATTAGATATATCATCTCCACCATTTACATTAAAATTACCTGATCTAGCATTAGTGTTTTGTTGTTTGAAATTGTTTTCATTATTGTTAACATCTCCAGAAATACCAAGTTTAGATGAATTATTATTGATTTCATTAATTGCTCTAGACGCTTTTTTTAATGTTTTTAAATTTATTTCACCATGTATGGTCACGGTATATTTTTCTTTTAATTCTAAAATTGAAAATATTGTAACTTGATCTTCTCGTCTTAAAAGTATATCTGGTGACTTTTTATTCAGTATATCTTTTAAATTAAAGGCAAGATTATCAGCTGATAAATCTGGATTGATCCTTTGTATAACCCCTCTTTCTAAAAATGAAGTTTCCCTTAATCCACCTGCCCTTGAAATCAATTTTAGTAATGTCGGATTAGAATCTAAAGAAAAGTCACCGGGCCTAAAAACCTCTCCATTTATTGATACTTTATTTTCAAAATGTGTCTCATCAATGGATTCAGCTATAAAAACATCACCAGAAATTGGGTGAAAGGAATTAAATAGATCAGCACTTAAATCGATTAACTTTAAATCACGATTAGTGAATCTTTTTACTTTTATTAAATCTTTAAAAGCGTTTTCTGTAAAACCACCTCCAAATTCATTTAATACATAATCAAAATTCTCATTTGCCAATACTTCAAATAAACCCTCCCTCTTAATTTTACCCTTTAATTCGATTCTATTTTTATAAACACCAACTTTAATAATATCTTGATCCTGAATATTTATATCATTTTTTTGAATGCCAGATGTCAGTAAGTCATATAAATCAATAGTCGCGAAAACTTTTTTATTTCGTATAACTTGAATTTCCCTAAATGTCCCTTTCTCATTTGGCCCACCAGCTAAATATAAAACATTCATAATTCTTGCTAAGCTAGGAACGGAATAAGTACCTGGGAACATAACTTCTCCCTGGACAGTCACGCTAACAGTTCTAATATTTCCTAATGAAATTGAGGCCGATAATGACATTGGACCTGAATTATTACTATTCGCCTTCAGACCGATATATATTTGTGACAATTTCTTTATAATCCTATTCTTTGCTTCATCAATAGTAAGTCCTGCGACATATACATTTCCTATTTTGTTTATTTTCACAAAACCGTCGGGACTAACGGTTAAGGTATAGTGTTCTTCTGAATACCCATTTATATCAACTATTAATTCATCATCAGGGCCAATAATATATGATTTAGGCGTTGCGATTTTTAAATTTGGTTCAAAAACACCTACTTTATTATTAAAAATAGCAAAACCAAAAATCTTTTTTCTTAAACTTACTAATGCTGTATCAATATCATTATTACTTAAATTAGATTTTGATGTTCTTGCGTTTATTATACTGTCATTGTATAATTTTTCGCTACTTGTAGGTAAATAAGACCTTTTTTTAGATATTGATTGCTGAGGAGCTATATTATTAGAGTATCCAGATCTATATAAATTTGGAATTTGAAGACCTAGAGGAAAAACCTGAGAAAGAAGTAGATTTGAATTAATTAATAGTAAAATGCCTAAGAAAATTATGCGTAATTTCATAAATGTAAAATTAAATTATTTCAAGATAACAAAATTATAAAAAAAGCTCATAATTCTTTAATTTTATACTAATTATAAATAATTAGCATTCAAAAATAAGTAACAATTAACCAGTGGAAGAAATAGAAGAAACCCCAAAAGTAGTTTATAATGATGATAGTATTAGATCATTAGACTGGAAAGAACATATACGTTTAAGGCCCGGTATGTATATCGGAAAATTAGGTGATGGTTCGTCCGTTGATGATGGAATTTATGTATTAGTTAAAGAAATCATGGATAATTCAATTGATGAACACATGATGGGCAATGGTAAATCGATTGAAGTTAAAATATCAGATCATAAAGTAGAGGTTCGTGATTTTGGAAGAGGAATTCCTTTAGGCAAAGTTATTGATTGCGTATCTAAAATAAATACAGGCGGAAAATATGATTCGGGAGCTTTTCAAAAATCAGTCGGATTAAATGGAGTTGGTACAAAAGCCACCAATGCCTTATCACAATATTTTAAGGTACAATCATATCGTGATGGATCTACCAAATGGGCTGAATTTTCTAAAGGTGAACTTATAAGCGAATCAAATGGAATTGAAACTTCTAATTCAAAAAGTGGTACACATGTAATTTTTGAACCAGATAATAGCATTTTTAAAAATTACCATTTTATTCCACAATATCTAGATTCGCTATTTTGGAATTATGCCTATTTAAATGCAGGATTAACTATAAATTTTAATGGTGAGAAATATTTCTCTCAAAATGGATTACTTGATTTATTGAATAAAAAAACAAATTCTGAGGAGAATCGCTATCCGGTAATTCATTTAAAAGGAAATGACATTGAAATGGCCATTACTCATAATAACCAATATGGAGAAGAATACTATTCATTTGTTAATGGACAAAATACCACGCAAGGAGGTACCCATTTATCTTCATTTAGAGAAGCTTTAGTAAAAACATGTAGAGAATTTTACAAAAAAGAGTTTGACCCATCAGATGTTCGAGCGAGTATCGTAGGTGCAATTGCCATAAGAGTGCAGGAACCTGTTTTTGAATCTCAAACAAAAACTAAGTTAGGATCCACGACCATATCGCCGGATTCTAATTCCACGTCCATTAGATCATTTATAGGTGATTTTATAAAAAATGAATTAGACAATTTCCTACATAAAAATCCAAGCACTGCAGATGCCATATTAAAAAGAATATTGCAATCTGAACGGGAAAGAAAAGATATTGCTGGAATAAAAAAATTGGCCAACGAACGTGCCAAAAAAGCGAATCTACATAATAAAAAACTTAGAGATTGTCGAATTCATCTATCAGACGAAAAGTCTGAATCAAAGCATGATACCATTTTGTTTATTACGGAAGGGGATTCAGCTAGTGGAAGTATCACAAAATCACGTGATGTACAATTGCAGGCAGTATTTAGTCTTCGAGGTAAACCTTTAAATAGCTTCGGACTAACAAAAAAAATAGTATATGAAAACGAAGAATTTAATTTATTGCAACACGCTCTAGATATCGAAGATTCTTTAGATAATTTAAGATATAACAAAATAGTCATTGCAACCGATGCTGATGTAGATGGAATGCATATCCGATTATTAATTTTAACTTTCTTTTTGCAGTTCTTTCCAGATTTAGTGCGCAACGGTCATATATATATATTGGAAACTCCCCTTTTTCGGGTTCGAAATAAAAAAGAAACCATTTATTGTTATAATGAAGAAGAGCGGAGAAATGCAATTGAAAAATTAGGCCCCAAGCCCGAAATAACTAGATTTAAAGGACTAGGTGAAATATCGCCTGACGAGTTTGGAAATTTTATTGGAGAAAATATAAAGTTAGAACCAGTTATTTTAGCCAAAGATTTTACAATCCAACAATTATTAAATTATTACATGGGAAAGAATACGCCAGAAAGGCAAAAATTCATCATTGAAAATCTAATCATTGAAAAAGATTTAGAAGAAATCATGTACTCTTAATCAAAATACAATTCGAATAGTTGATTTAATTCACTTTTGACCTTTTCTTTATTCAATATTGCTGCCAATTCAATGCCTTTTTTTATTACTTCTTTTGCCTTAGTTACTTCACCCAACTCAATTAAATTAATTGCATATGTGTAATAGATCGGCATATAATTTGGAGAATTTTCATATATATTGTTAAATAAAGAAATAGCCTCTCCCCTATTATTTTCCTTTAAGTACTCTAATGCAAGTAAATATTGATTAAAGGGATCTTGGGGATTATTTATTAACTCAGTAATTATAAATTCTTTTCGATTCATATTGTATAAATTAAAAAAATATAGTATGCTTGCATAACAAATTAAAAAACATGAAAATATTAGTATGCATTTCCATAGTACCAGATACAACGTCTAAAATTACAAAAGAAGAATCAGATAATTTCCTTAAAAAAAGTGATTTGACATTTATTGTAGGCCCTTATGATGATTATGCCTTGTCAAGAGCTATTGAAATAAAAGAGTCAACTGAAAATGTGGAAGTTGCTGTTTTACATGTAGGATTGGAATCATCGGAACCTTTGATTAGAAAATGTTTGGCTTTAGGAGCAGACTATGCTATCCGAATCAATGGCGATCCTAAAAGTCCAATTCAAATAGCGAATGAAATTTGTCATTATGTGAAAGAGAACAATTTTGATTTAATTCTAATGGGTAAAGAGGCTATCGATTATAATAGTGGAATGATACATGGATTAGTCGCGTCAGGATTAAACTTCAATCATTTCTCTCCTGTCATGAAACTTGACATAAAGAATCAAGGTATTGAAGTACAAATTGAAACTGATTTAGGTAAATCAACCATACAATGTAATTTACCTGCTGTCTTGGGATGTCAAGAACCCATCGCTGAGTGGAAAATACCATCCATGCGAGGAATCATGACGGCTAGAACAAAAGATTTAAAGGTATACGAAATGAAAAACAATGAGTCTAATTTTGAGATTATTAATGAATCTGTTAATGAAACAAATAGAAAACAAATACTAATTCCAAAAGAAAATTTAGATTTATTAGTTCAAGCATTAAAAAAAGATATTCAATTTAATTAAGATGATAAATTTAGCCGTTTTTTTAGATTTCAAACAAAATAAGTTGACGAACAATTCTAAATCGTTGTTAACTTTTGCAAATAGTTTAGTTGAAAATCACTCGGATATTCAATTGCATTTTTATACTGTTCAAGCCATAAGTAATTGTATTATTCCTGACACAGTAAAACTAGAATCCATTACAAGTTTTGCAGTGGATAATCATATGTATTTTTCAACTAATGCTAGCCTAGATAATTTAGTAAATCATTTGAAGGATTCTAATATTACGCACGTATTTAGCTCTAAATCAATATTAAATGATTTAATTGGAGCAAAATTATCGATGATTTTACATTACGAATTAATAACGAATATAAAATCATTGCAAGTAGAAGACGGTCATTTTCATTTCTCCAAATCCATATTTTCTGGCAAGGCAATAGCAAAAATGAATGGTATCGCTGGGCCATGCATTGCCATTTTTCCAAAAGGCTTCACAGGTGACATTATACCAGATGATCAAACAAAGACTAAAGAAATAAAAATTGATCAAATAACTTCTGCAAATGCTTCGACGAGCATCATTATCGAAGAATCATTAATTCAAGGTGATATACAGCTAGCGGAAGCTGAAATTGTTGTTGGCGCTGGAAGAGGTTTAAAAGATCCCCAAAACTGGGGCATAATTGAAAAATTAGCTGGAACGATTAAAGCAGCAACTGCATGCTCAAAACCTGTATCTGATTTAAATTGGAGGCCACATCATGAACATGTGGGTCAAACAGGAATAAAAATTAGTCCTAAACTGTATATTGCTTGTGGAATTTCTGGAGCAATACAACATTTAGCAGGTGTTAATGGATCTGGAACCATAGTTGTCATAAATAATGACCCTGAAGCCCCATTTATTAAACATGCTGATTATATAGTTTTAGGAGATTTGTTTACAGTAGTACCTGAATTAACAAAGTTGTTCGATGAGGTTTAATTTTAGGCCATTTTTCGTACATTTAGGTTTTATTTAACAATTGAAAAATATCCAACATTTAATTATTGCAAACTTACTTCCAAGCAGCGTTGGATCAAGTTCTTTTATACTTTTGCTTGAGTCAAAAGACAATTCAAATTTAAAGTTTCCGATCGTTATTGGTTATAATGAGGCTCAAGCCATTACGATAGAAATGGAAGGTATCAAGCCCAGTCGACCATTAACCCACGATCTTTTTATAAACATGTTAAATGGATTATCTATGTCTATAGATTCTATAACAATCACTAAGTTTATAGATGGTATTTTCTACGCTATAATTACAGTTAATGCCAACAATACCTTTATTGATATTGATTCTAGGCCTTCCGATGCAGTTGCTATCTCATTAAGATCAAAAGCTCCAATAAAAATTAATTCTAATTTACTTGAGACATTATCGATTCACGACGCGCAAATAAATGATGATCTGGTTAATCAACCAGAATTTGAAAATACGATTGCAACATTAAGTTTTGAAGATTTAAATAAACTACTGACGGATGCTTTACTAAATGAAAATTACGAGTTGGCCGCAAAAATTAGAGATGACATTTCTAGACTGAAAAATACAGATGAAATCAAATAAACAAAGATCCATTAAAAGAAACTCAACACTTATTTTGTCGATCGCTAGTTTAGCTTTCATCATAAGTTTGTTTTTTCAAATAATTCTTGGTGCATCAAAATGGAAAAATGACATTACATCACAGATGAAAATGTATATTTATTTAGAAGATTCGGTGAGTGTTAATCAGATAAACACTCTTGTATTAAAATTCAAGAAATTGCCCTATCTAAACAAAATTAATGGAAAATCTGATATTGAATTTAAAAGTAAGAATAAAACTGCCAACGAATTTATTTCAAAAAACAAAGAAAATTTCGAAGATTTATTAGGTGAAAATAACCCATTTAAAAATTTATTGATTGTCGGTATACAAGATGATTTTAAAAATGAAACTGAATTTAATGCTTTAGCTAAGAATCTTGCACAAATTGACGGTGTATATGAAGTAACATTCCCTAATAGGTACGTTTCAACATTGATAAAGAAAATTGACCGAATATCTTATTTCTTATTTTTTATAATCTTCTGTGTTAGTGTATTTGTATATATACAAATTTCCAATTTTGTAAAAATCAACATACATTCTAACCGTATTCTAATTAAATCCATGCAATTATTGGGGTCTACTAACAATTACATCAGAAAACCTTATTTGATTGAGTCTTTAATACAGGGATTAATTGGTGGTACAATAGGGGCATTAGTCGCTTATCTATTAATCTATTACTTTTCAAATTCAATACCTGAGTTAAAGGGTTTAATTGAAGAAAATAATATGCAACTACTTTCATTCTTTATATGTGCCTTATTTTGTTGTTTATTTAGCATCATAGCCACAGTTTTTTCACTTAATTCAAAATTAAAGACTAGTATTTCAAATCTTATATAGCCATGGAAAATTCAAAAAAATTCCCATTAGACGCGAAGCGTATCTATATTTTAATCACAGGCATTATCATTATGATGATTGGATTATTTATAATGACCTTAGATAAGGAACCATTTGGTTTTGGATTGTTAGGAATTACACTTGGTCCTATAATTGTTCTTATCGGTGTATTTATTCCAATTTATTCTCTATTTAATTTTAAAAAATAATGTTAGAAACTTTTCAAACAATTATTTTAGGTATAATTGAAGGAATTACTGAATTTTTACCAATTTCATCCACAGCACATTTAATAATGGGCCGATATTTATTAGGCATAAATACCACTGAATTTTTAAATTTTTTCATCATATTTATACAATTGGGTGCCATTAGTGCAGTGCCTATTCTTTATTTTAAAAGGTTAATTTCAGGCATAAACATCTACCTATATTTAATAACATCTTTCATCCCAGCAATTATTTTTGGTTTATTATTAGACGATTGGATGGAAAATATTTTTGAGGGTTATTGGTTTATTGCTATATCATGGATTTTTGGAGGAATTATTTTGATAAAATTTGATGATTGGGTAAAAGAGAATTCGAATGACAAAGAAATTACAAACATAACATATCTGCAATCTTTAAAAATAGGCTTATTTCAATGTTTAGCAATGATTCCAGGAGTTTCAAGATCTGGAGCAACCATTATTGGAGGTCGATTAAGTGGATTAAATTCAAAATCAGCCATAGAATATTCTTTCTTATTGGGTATTCCAACGATCCTTGGGGCAAGTGCTAAGAAAATATTAGATTACAAGGATCATGTAAATGAATATCTCTTTGGTGTATATTCATATCAACTGTTCCTAGGCTTTTTTATTAGTCTAATTGTGGCTCTATTATCAATTAAATGGATGGTTGGCATTGTACATCAATTCGGATTTAAATATTTTGGATATTATAGAGTTATTATTGGCTTCAGTTTAATTATATATTTATCTTGGAAATAGCACCTGTTGAAGATAAATTTTATCTTATAAACAAACCCAAATTTTGGACTTCATTTGATGTTGTCAAAAAATTAAAAAATATAGGACAATTTAAGAAAATTGGCCATGCTGGAACATTAGATCCTTTAGCCACTGGTTTATTAATATTGTGTGTAGGTAAATACACAAAAAAGATAGATTACTTTCAAGAATTACCTAAAACCTACGAAGGATCTTTTGTTTTGGGTAAAACGACACCTTCCATTGATTTAGAAACTGAGATAGATCAAGAATATCCAATTAATCATATATCAGAAGAAAACATTTTAGATTGCGCATTTTCATTTGTGGGTTATTCAAAGCAACTACCTCCTATTTATTCTGCGGTTAAATTAAATGGGGAAAGACTTTACAAACATGCTAGAGCTGGAGTAAAAGAGGCCGAATTAGAAATAAAGTGGCGAGAAATCAATGTGTATTCATTTGATATCATTGAAATAGCAATGCCAGAAGTTAAATTTAAAATATCTTGCACTAAAGGAACTTATATCAGAAGTATTGTCAGGGATTTTGGTCAAAAATTAAATTCAGGGGCCTATTTAAATTCACTTATAAGAACAAAAATAGGTGAATATTCTGTTGAAAATTCAATGTCAATTGAAGATTTCCAAGTAAAAAATCATGAAATTATATAAAAGTTTAAAAAAAATAAACACGCTCAAGAATTCTGTAGTATCAATAGGTATGTTTGATGGAGTTCATTTAGGGCATGCATCTGTCATTAATAGAGTAATTGACATTGCTAAAGAAAAAAATATTAAATCAATTATAATCACTTTCTCAAATTCACCAGTCTCCTATTTTTCAAAAGACATCATTGATCTACAAATTACAACTAGTAAGGAAAAAATAGCATTATTTAGAAAAACGCAATTAGACTATTTATTTGTTATCGAATTCAATGAATATATAGCTAATTTAATTCCTTCTACCTTCATGAATGACATTTTAATATCAATGTTCAAAGTTAGTAATATGGTATTTGGATACGACAATCATTTTGGAAAGAATAGAGAAGGAACATATAAGTACATAACAGAAAACTTCAAAGACATCAACGCAGAATTGATTATTGCATCAAAAAAAGATAAAATAACAATTAGTTCAACCCGCATAAAAGAGGAAATTATTAATGGAAATATAATAAATGCTAATAAACTACTTGGTCATCCTTTTAAGATAAGTGGAAAAGTGGTTAAAGGCTTGCAATTAGGAAGAAAATTAGGTTTTCCCACGGCCAATATAGCTAATGAAAATAATGAGAAAATATTACCTAAAAATGGAGTCTATTTTACACTAGTTAAAATTAAAAACACCGAATATGTCAGTATTACTAATATCGGTATTAAACCTAGCGTTCAGGAATCAAATACCATCTCCATTGAAACACATATTTTAGATTTTAATCAATCCATATATGGCCAAATTATAACCATTAAATTCATTGATCGGATTAGAGATGAAATTAAATTTAATCATATTAATGATTTAATTGATCAAATAACAAAAGATGTATTTTCTGTAAGAAAACTAAATAGTTTGCATGTAACTCCCTAGAAACTTAATTTCGTCCCCTCTCTTTAAAACAACTTCTTTTATAGATTCCTCAAGTATATTACCTTCAATATCAATAAAAAACCAAAATTTGAAATCTTTAGTATCTTTAAATGGCCTTGATTCAATCTTCAACAGATTAACACCATGAGATTCAAAATCTTGCAAAAGGCCTAATAAGGCGCCCGGTTTATCATCATTTTTTAACTTAACAGCCAATGTCGTTTTATCCTTTGTTGATAATTTCAAGTTATCCACTTTTGATAGAATATAAAAACGAGTTTGATTAGATTCATTATCTTGGATATTATCAAAAAGAATAGGAACATTATAAATTTTAGCCGCTATATGAGAACATAATGCTGCGGTTCCAACTTCTTCACTGGCTAATTTAGCAGCTTGTGAAGTAGATTCTAATTGAGTGAAAAAATCAACTTGTTTACTGCCAAAATAATCATTTAAAAAACCTTTACATTGATTGAACGCAATGTCCTTTGAATATATTTTAGTTATATCATGAAAATGATTGACTTTCGTAGCAATACAAAAATTAACGGGAATGATAACTTCTGCTATAATAAACAGATTCTTTTCATTTAATAAATCCATGGTCTCTTTCACCATACCTTCTTGATTATTTTCAATAGGCACAACCCCATATTTTGCTCTACCGGTTTCAATAGATTCAAAAACAGATTTAATATTTGGCAATGAAATGTATTCTGCAACAGCGCCAAAGCGATTTTCAGCAGCTTGATGAGTAAAACTTCCCTCAGGTCCTAAAAAAGAAATCAATTCTGGTAATTCAAGATTACGAGATACTCCAAAAATTTCTAAATAAATCGCTTCAACAGCAGATTTAGTTAATTTACCAAGATCCTTACCTCCTAATCGCTCAATGATTTCATTTTCACGATCCGGATGGTATATAACCGTATTATTTTGACGTTTTAATTGACCAACTAAATCGACGATTTCCATCCGTTTTATTAATAATTCTAAAATAGAATCATCAATTTCATCAATATTATTTCTTAAGGTTATAAGCTCATTCATGAATAAAAGGTTAGTATTTTCAAATTAACCTGTAGAGGTTAATTATTTAAATTATTTAAGTTGGCTTTTTTTTCCTCTGCTAATTCCAATCGCTTCAACTTATTAATGTTAGTATACTGAGAGTTAACGCCATTTACTTTTGAAATATTTCTAGATAAAAAATAAGCGAGTAAACAATATAAAACAAACAATGAAAAATACAGTAGAAAATTAACATTGTTAGAAAATTGATTTGAAAATTCACTATATAAATAAATAGCTAATAGATTAAAAATTAAAAGAAAAATAGTCGCGTTCCAATGGCTCAAACCCCTATCTAATAAAATATGATGGAAATGATTTCTATCACCTTTAAACGGCGATTTGCCTGAAAATAATCGAATTGAAAACATTCTTAATGTATCAAACAATGGCAATATTAAGATTACCATTACAATCAAAGGTGCATCATTTTCTAACCTAGAATCATAGGCATATGAACTGTTAATTGTAATATATTTTATAGAGAAAAAAG
>JBIKRO010000128.1:0-4809 GCA_044349095.1 Aquirufa sp.
GTGTCACCCATAAATATTTTATTTTTAACCGAGAAATTATATCTTAAAAATCCAAGTAAAGAACCGCTGAGTGATACCGATAAAATGACATATGCATACAAGTTAAGCTTATAAAAAAGTATGGCAAAGCAAATGGATGATATAAAACCAAAAGATCCAGCCAAGCCATCTATTCCATCAATTAAATTAACTGCATTAGTCAACACTATAAATATAAAAGTTGTTAAAATAACACCCGGTAAATATGAGATGGAATTATAACCTAGTAGGCCATATAAATTAGTAATTCTTAAATCACCCAGCGTTATTAATAATAGAGATGCTGCTATCTGAATTAAAATCTTCTTTTTGGGAGATAGAATCAAAATATCATCTTTAATTCCTAAAAAAAACAAAATTATTAATGAGGAAACAGCTAGATGAATTTCATGACCCTCTGAGGGTATTTTCCATAAAAAATAACTTATTAATGTCGCAGCAAAAATAGCAACACCACCTAAGGTAGGAGTTAATTCTTCATGTGAACTTCTAATTTCGATTTCTGCCATCAAATCTTTTAGTTTTGAAATATTTATAATGACAGGAATGGCAGTAATTGTAATTACAATAGAAACAATAAAAGAGATTACAATTTGAAACTCTACTTTACTCAATAACATTATAAATTCTTTCATTTTACAATACGATTTTTTACATAAACAGCCGGATTACCACTGTAAATTGAATATGATTTTAAATCTTTGGAAGCCAAAGAATTAATAGCTAAAACAGCATGTGAATGAATAGTAACACCACCAACCACTATACTCTTAGCACAAATCCAAACACCATCTTCAATAATAATGGGTTTAGTTATTAATTCAAAAAATTGACTTGAATAATTATGATTTCCAGTTATCAACAAGGCATCTTGAGATATACAGACATTATTTCCAATAGTTACATCAGAAATGTTATCAATCCAAACAGATTCACCTAACCATACAGCATTTCCTAAAGTTAACATCCATGGAAACTTAATTTTTACCCAAGGTTTAATGACAACATTATTGCCAATTTCGCCACCAAACAATTTAAGAATAAGTACTTTAAATTTATTAGGATAAGGAATATTTGTCAGAAAAAATATATTAGAAATTAAAAGCCAAAAAGCATAACGAAGTTTCCTTAAAATTCCTGGAGAAACTTCATCTTTAAAATTCTCAAAATTTATTACGTTATTAAACATCTAATTTAAACAATTCTTCTTTGATTTTATCCTTATCGAAATCATACATATATTCATATTCATAAACTTTCACATCTACCAAATAACGATACCAAAAAACTTGTAGAACATTCCAAATAAATCCCGGAATACCATCTAATATTCCCAATTTAAAAAAGTAGGAATATATAAACAATATAAATGACCTTACGAAAATGGGAGAATTATTATAAATAGTTTTTGAAATAAAAATAATATAATCAATTGAATAATAATCACCCTTAAAAGAATTGGTAGCAGCTAAATATTTAAATTTTAAAATTTCCAAAGCCTCTCTGTTTGAATAATTATTATGTTTATTCGTCCACCAAGTTAAATTATTCAAATTATTATCAATGATTATATTCTGCAATTTTGCAGTTTTACCATCGGTAACAAAAATTTTTTCATCCATTAGCTTGTCATCACAAACCCCCTTGCCTCTTTTCCATAAACGAAGTAAAAAAATAGGATTTATATTACCATAATTAAGTGTTTTATTAAAGAATTTCACCTTTCGTTTAATATAAAATCCCGATATACCAGAATTAATATCTAATAAACTAGATGTTTTCATTTCAATGATTAAATCACCAGATAACAATTCGTCACAATCAACTCGTAATATCCAATTTGTCTTGAAAGGATAGTTATTAATTGCAAAATTCAACTGAGATGATTGATTTGTAAACTTATTTTGAACAAAACTAATTCCATATTCATTTAAAACATCTATCGTATTATCAGTGGAATAAGAGTCTATCACATATATATTAGATGTAAGTAAAAGTAAATTATCTAAACATCGCTTAAGATGAATTTCTTCATTATAAACCAATAAAATAACACCTATATTGTTATCATTCATTACTTAAAATAATTTCATTATAATATCTTTGGGCGATATCATCAATTTGATAATTCATTAAGAAAAAATTACGACTGTTTTCTCTTAATAAAACATTTAAATCTTTATCATTAATTAAAAGAGACATTTTTTCCTCCAACGATTTTACATTTAAATCACAAATAAGTACGGAATCATTTTTAAATGCCTCTTTACTAAAACCAATATTTTCACTAAAAATACAAGATTTTCCATAAGAAATAGCTTCTAAGGCAGCAATAGAAAATCCTTCTGAATATGAAGGAAGCAAAAAAGAATTCACTTTACTAAATAGATAATTCTTTTCAATTGAAATAACAGAAGGTAAAATCAAAATATTAGCATGTGGAAACCTTACTTGAAATTCTTTGAACTCTATATGATAATTATCAATAGGTCCTGCTATTATTAATTTTATGGTTTTAAATTTATTTTTTTTAGCTAAAATAGAAAAAGATTCAAAAATTAAATCTATACCTTTTTTTTTATTAATACGCCCTAAATAAAGAAATGTATATTCAGAATCAGATAAGAAATTATCAACTAAATGTTTAAAAGCTTCGCTAAGATTAATTGGAGAATTTATAATTAATGGATCGTTTATACCATTAGGAATAAATTTAATTTTACTAACAAATTTTGGGAATAATTCTTTTAAAAGTATTTCTTCATCAGAACTTATAGCATGAATAATAGACGCTTTTTTAAAGCAATATTTTTGAAAAAGAAACCAATATATTTTTTTCTTAAACCACGATTTTTTCAAGACATATGGATCTAAAAATCCATGAACTGTTAAAATAATTTTAGAACGCTTATTAAGAAATAATGCCAAAATAGAACCTATATTCCATAAACCATGTACCACAACAAAATCATACAATCGTAAATTATTAATAAACCAATAAAATAATTTAAATGAAAAATCAGGAATAATTTTAGAAAAATAAGACTTTTTAAATACGAATACTCTTTGACCAGAATAAATTGAATACAAAGTATGCTTAGAAGCTATTGTTGAAGCAATATCAGAGTCAACTAAATATTTAAAAGAATTAGATAAATTAAAAATTACGCTCGGAGGACCACCAATTTCCCATGAATAAGAGCAAATATGTAATATTTTCAACTTTCTGTCAATCATCATACAATATTATTAAATGATTGATATAAATCGTTACTTAACCTTCCTGGTTCAAAAATACGATTAGTTAATTTTATATTATCAACAAATTTATCTCTTAAGTGTAAAAAATGATCAATAAAAAATGTAAAATCATTATTAGGGCACGCTAATGAATAATCCTCTAAAACCAATCCATTAAAATTATTAATTACTAAATCACTTGCGCAGCCACAAAATTTAGAACATATTACAGGTGTATTATAAAAAAAAGCTTCATTTGCAACCATTCCCCAAGGTTCAAAAAAAGATGGCAAAATCAAACCCAAAGATTTAGAATAATATTCGCCTAAATTTTCCCAATTAACACTTCCAACAAACAAAATATTACTCAAATTAAGAATCCTTATTTCAGAATTCAGTCTATCTAATTCAGGGCCGCTTCCAATTATTTTTATTAGAATATCAGAATTAGCTTCTTTGAATTTAATGGCTAATTGAAGAAGAAAATCAATATTTTTTTCATTTGAAATACGACCTACAAAAAGAAAATATTGATCCTCATTTTTATAATTTATTTTTGATAAACCTTTAAGTCTCTCTGAATCAAATGAGTTTAAAAATGAAAGTATTTTAGATTTATGAACATTGTGCCGAAATAAAAAATCATTCGAATTAATCCCATAGCTAAAAAAATAATCCGTTAAAGAAAACAGTAGATTTTTGTATTTTTTCTTAATATAAAATAACATATTAAAATCAGCAGAATGTTTTTGGTATACCGATTCATTCGTAATGATTGTTTTAATGTTTAATAATTTAGTAACCAGAAGAACGAATATAGTACCTAGTTCAGAATACCCAGTTAAATTGATTACATCGGGTTTATAAATAAATATATATTTCAACCATTTAAATGTAGTATATATAGAATTAGTAGATTCTAAATATTTGTTATTTAAAAGAATGAATTTGTAGTTATAATTAAAATTATTAATGTCAAAATCAATCAAATCTTTTCTAGAAATTTCGGAAATACTTGTTTGTAAGACTAATAATTCATCACCATTTTTTTGACACAAATTATTAATATTCTCAAATATTATAGATTTATATTGACTCCAAAGCTGATTATGTAAAATTAAAATTTTCATAATCAATCTATTTTAGATTTAAAAATGGAAATATCATTTTCAAAAAACCTAATTAATAAAGCATAAGAAATCCAATAGCTAAAATCGAGGCACCTACCTGTAGTAAAAATCGCAATTAGAATTTGAAAAGACATAAATCCTAAAAATACTTGAAGGATATCTTTGGAAAAAATAGCATAAATAGCGTGTTTTAATAAATATATCTGAAAAATTAAATAGAAAAGAAAAGAAATAAATCCAAAATTGATTATTGCCTCTAAAAATGGGATATCCATGTAAAGAAATCGATAACCCCCACCTGTTAACAAAAATTCAGGTCTTTCTGCAATAGTACTTATCATAATTTTAATTCCGCCAACACGACCCATTGCAGAATCATCCTGTACATTAGCACCCATGT
>JBIKRO010000093.1:0-10028 GCA_044349095.1 Aquirufa sp.
CATCACAGAAGATGAAATTTTAGCAGCTTTACGTGCGGCAACTATATCAATGAAAATTGTTCCAATGCTTTGCGGTTCATCTTTCAAAAACAAAGGTGTTCAGACGATGTTGGATTACGTGATGGCTATTTTGCCTTCACCGATGGACAAAGAAGGAGTAAAAGGGGTTCACCCAGATACCGGTGCTGAAATCTTAAGAAAGCCAAGTGAGTCTGAGCCATTTGCGGCTTTGGCATTTAAAATTGCTACGGATCCTTACGTAGGTCGTTTATGTTTCATCCGTGCATATTCAGGAGGTTTAGATTCAGGTTCTTATGTATTAAACAACCGTTCAGGAAATAAGGAGCGTATCTCTCGTATTTTCCAAATGCACGCAAATAAGCAAAATGCGATTCCTCGTTTAGGGGCTGGAGATATTGGTGCGGTGGTAGGATTTAAAGATATTAAAACGGGGGATACTCTTTCTGACGAGAAGCATCCAATTATATTAGAGGCAATGGATTTCCCAGAACCAGTTATTGGTTATGCGATTGAGCCTAAGAAAGCGGCTGATGCTGATAACTTCTCTAAAGCGATCACTAAGTTGATCGAAGAAGATCCTACTTTACAAGTAGAATCTAACGAGGAAACTGGTCAAACCATCATCAAAGGAATGGGTGAGCTTCACCTAGAAATTATCATCGACCGTATGCGTCGCGAGTTCAATGTAGAAGTAAACCAAGGTGCTCCTCAAGTTGCTTACAAGGAGTCTTTAACTAAGACAACTGAACACCGTGAGGTTTACAAGAAACAATCAGGTGGTCGTGGTAAGTTTGCTGATATCGTATTTGAAATCGGGCCAAGAGAAGACGAAAAACCAGGTTTAGAATTTGTTAATAATATTGTGGGTGGTGTGATTCCTCGTGAATTCATTCCAGCGGTTCAAAAAGGATTTGAAGAAGCGATGAAAACGGGAGCTTTAGCAGGATATCCAATGGATTCCATGAAAGTTCGTTTATTCCACGGATCTTTCCACGATGTCGATTCAGATTCATTATCATTTGAATTAGCAGCCCGCATGGGTTATAAAGAATCAGCGAAACAAGCTGGTGCTAAATTGATGGAGCCAATCATGGCCGTGGATGTTGTTACTCCTGATGAGTACACAGGTCCAATCACAGGTGACTTAAACCGTCGCCGTGGAATCATGAAGGGTATGGATTCCCGTCAAGGAGCTGTAATCTTAAAGGCTGACGTGCCTCTTTCTGAATTATTTGGTTACGTAACTGATTTACGTACGATGTCTTCAGGACGTGCTACAGCATCATTGACGTTCTCTCACTACGAATTTGTTCCACAAAACCTTGCGGAAGAAGTAGTTAAGAAAGCAAAAGGATTGTAAAATTCTTTTAAGATCATTAAAAGCCCGAGCGTCATGTTCGGGCTTTTTTTATGCGGTTGATCAAAAAGATTAAGAAACAAAAAACCTTTTAAAACTTTGTATTGGCTTTTCAATCACATGAAGCGATAGAAAAGAAAAGGTGAACAACACGATAAAAGGGACGATATTAAAAGGCAATTCAGGGATAGGGATGTGTAATTTCCCGGCTATTTTGAAAAATAAATCGGGGACCAACATATGATACAAATAAATACCATAGGACATTTGGCCGATTAAACGCAAGGGACTGATCGACAAAATTTTAGCAAAATTCCCGGCCTGCATGGCATAAAAAAGTAGGGCAACTGAAACCAAAGAGGTGAATGTTCTAAAAAATAATTGTTTGACTAAATCGGCATCCGTATGTTTTATGCAAATCATTAAAAAACAAAATAAGACGGGAATAATCAATCGTCGGATCCATACTGATATTTCTGCGGACCTTCCTTCGCGTATATAATGCGCTAGTAGAGCACCCCAAGCGAAGGTGTCGACGCAGGTCAACATATACACCCCGATTCCTTGTTGGAGATGCACGGAATAATACCTGAAAGCAATCCCCAAAAGCACGCAAAACCATAAAAAATAGGCCCGAAAACGACTCGAAATTAACAAAATACAAAAAGGCCATAGGACATAAAACTGCTCCTCTACCGACAAGGACCAATATGGAGACAAGGTATCTGCCCAATTAGTATGCTGCTCCAACCAATGATTGTACAAATAGGTCCAGTAATACCATGGATGCGCATAAAAGTCGGTATTAATCGTGATAGAGGCTCTTTTTAAAACCAACAATCCGGCCAACACTAAAAAATAAATGGGGAAAATACGGAGAGCTCTGCGGATAACGAAGTTCTTAAACGAGCGAAAAAATTGCGCTTTGGTCTGTTGCTCCATTAGGATATTGGAAATTAAATAGCCCGACAAAACAAAAAATAAGGTTACTCCGATAGGGCCATTAGGTAAAATATTAATTCCAACCCCCTCCGGGAACCAATGGAAAACCAAGACCAATAAAATAGCGATGGCACGAACTCCATCTAAAGCCGGAATATATTTCATTCAGACAAAGCTAAAAAAACGTGCGCAGGAATCAAACCTCTTATCCACCTATATCCCACTTTATCCCCCGCTTGTATCTTTTGTCTAAAACTCAAGATACTTTCAAACTTTGGATGTATTTTTGAATGAATTATAGATTTACACATGACTAAAATAATTGAGACCCAAAATATTTCCAAACGCTATGTGATGGGCGAAGAGGTAATCGATGCATTAAAGAACATCAATATCTCCGTGAACAAAGGCGAATATGTGGCTTTTATGGGACCCTCTGGATCTGGTAAATCAACACTCATGAACATAGTAGGCTGTTTAGATACGCCTAGCACCGGAAAATATATTCTTAACGGACAAGACGTTTCTGAAATGTCGGAAAACGAGTTAGCTGCCGTAAGAAATAAAGAAATTGGATTTGTTTTTCAAACGTTCAACTTACTTCCGCGCCAATCCGCACTTGAAAATGTAGCTCTTCCATTAATTTATGCAGGATATTCCAAAGCGAGAAGAACTGAAATTGCCATGGAAACCTTGCGTGGCGTAGGTTTAGATAATCGTGCTCTGCATAAGCCCAATGAACTTTCAGGGGGACAAAGACAACGTGTGGCCGTAGCACGTGCACTCGTAAACGACCCATCGATTTTATTAGCAGATGAGCCCACAGGTAACTTAGATTCAAAAACTTCCTACGAAATCATGGACCTTTTTGACCAATTACATAAAAAAGGAAATACCATTGTCATGGTAACCCACGAGGATGACATCGCTCAATATGCGCACCGGATCATTCGTTTGCGCGATGGTTTGATTGAATCAGATACCATCAACACCAATGTCAGAAAAGTAGAGAAAGGGTAAACTAATTTTCAATTTTTCGAAATAAATTAAACAAAAAAAGCTGTTCATTTCTGAACAGCTTTTTTATTTATAAAAATCTCAAACCTATTTTTTCTTCTCTTTTACACGAGCCGCTTTTCCTTGCTTACCTCTCATGTAGTATAAACGAGCACGACGAACTTTACCACGACGGGTAACCTCGATCTTGTCAACATTTGGAGATAAGATTGGGAAGATACGCTCTACTCCAATTCCATTTGAAATCTTACGAACGGTAAAAGTCTCTCCAGCACCTGAATTCTTGCGCTGAATAACTAAACCTTGGAATACCTGGATACGCTCCTTGTTTCCTTCACGAATTTTTACGTGTACATTAACTGTATCGCCAGCTCCAAATTCTGGATGCTCCGCTCTACGTGGTGCACTTTCTGATTCAACAAACTTAATTAATTCACTCATCTTTCTTAAATTTTGGATGATTATCAGCGCTTAGCGGTCCAATTGTACATAAGCCGAGCTGATTCGGGTTGCAAAGATAGAAAAATAAAATCTTTTTTGAAAAGAATGATTAAAAATAATCCTAAAATTTATTTTAATCCCTTGATACTTTTCACGAATCCCACAATTTCCTCTCGTAGATTTTTAGCATTCCCTAAAAGTTTTACAAATGCACTGCCAATAATTGCCCCCGAGGCCCCATTTGAAGCCTTAATAAAACTCTCTCGGTCGGAGATTCCAAAGCCAACAAGCCTTGGATTTTTTAAATTCATGTTGTCAATCCGCTTGAAATAGGCTTCTTGGTCTGATGAAATACCTGTTTTGGCACCTGTGGTACTAGCAGATGATACCATATAAATAAATCCCTCACTAACGGAATCGATTTGCTTTATACGCTCATCGGATGTTTGAGGGGTAATTAAAAAGATATTCAATAACCCATATTGCTCGAAAATAGACTGATAACTTAGTTGATATTCTGCCAAAGGCAAATCAGGTAAAATTAACCCATCGACTCCCACTTCCTGGCATTTTTGACAAAAGCGCTCAACCCCAAATTGCAACACAGGATTAATATACCCCATCAATAAAACAGGAACAGAAATAGTTTGCCGCATATTTTTGAGCTGATCAAACAGATGCATCACGGTCATACCTTGATCTAAAGAAACTTGGTTTGATTGCTGGATCGTCTCCCCATCCGCCACCGGATCGGAATAAGGCATCCCAATTTCAATAATATCAACTCCGCCATCTTGCAATGCATTTAAAACCAGCATGGTATCTCCAAAATTAGGATAGCCCGCCGTCGCATAAATATTTAAAATAGGCTCCTGAGTTGATTTAAATAACGTTGATATACGATTCATAATTACTGGTTCAATTTTAATTTTTCTTGATATGTCGCCAAATCCTTATCCCCTCTTCCTGATAAATTGACAACCGAAATTTCATCAGATTTTGCTCCTAATTTTCCAAACACCGCAAGCGCATGCGCCGTTTCCAATGCGGGGATAATCCCCTCCAGCATCGAGCATTCTAGGGCAGCATCTAACGCTTCATCATCTGTAATATCAAAGAACTTCGCTCGACCAGATGTAGCCAAATGAGCATGCAAAGGCCCAATTCCTGGATAATCCAAACCCGCCGAAATCGAATAAGGCTCAATCACTTGGCCATCTTCCGTTTGCATCAACAAGCTTTTGGATCCATGCAAAACACCGGGTTTTCCCAAAAAAGTGGTCGCAGCCGAATGACCCGTTGAAATACCTTGACCAGCCGCCTCCGCAGCAATTAAAGCTGTTCGCGGTTCATCTAAATAATGATAAAATGCACCCGCGGCATTTGAACCACCTCCCACACAAGCTAATATATAATCTGGGTAATCGCGTCCCTCTTTCTCTTGTAATTGCCATTTGATTTCCTCCGATATAACCGATTGGAATTTGGCAACCATATCAGGATAAGGGTGCGGGCCCACCACGGAACCAATAATATAATGCGTATCTACCGGATGATTAATCCAATGACGCATCGCCTCATTGGTCGCATCTTTCAAAGTCTTTGACCCGGATTGCGCGGCAACAACAGAAGCCCCAAGCATTTTCATTCGAGCCACATTAGGCGCTTGACGATCTATATCAATAGCTCCCATGTAAATGATACATTCCATACCCATCAAAGCACAAACCGTAGCCGTTGCCACTCCATGCTGTCCAGCACCTGTTTCAGCCACAATTTTATGCTTGCCCAATCGCTTAGCCATCAAAATCTGACCGATCGTATTATTTACTTTATGAGCACCCGTATGACACAAATCCTCCCGCTTCAAATAAATTTGGGTGTTGTATTTAGCCGATAATCGCTCCGCTTTAAACAAGGGAGTCGGTCGGCCCACAAAATCCTTCAATAAGAAATGAAATTCCTTTTGAAAGCTAGGTTCCATCATGTATTCCAAATAATGTAAACGCAATTCCTCTACATTGGGATACAACATTTCAGGGATAAAAGCTCCCCCAAAATCACCATAATAACCCTTTTCACTCACATGAAAAGATATTCCTGCATCGATCATCTGTCAATTATTTTTGAAATATTTTTAACTTTTTCTATATTCTTAAATCCAGGCATGGACTCTAATTTACTATTAAAATCAAGCGCATAGATGGGAAATTGCGCCGACAAAGATATCGCTTCCGCCACATTTTCCTCCCCTAATCCGCCGGCCAATATAAACGGAATGGACTTTTTATATGCCTTCAATATAGTCCAATCAAATGTCATTCCCGTTCCACCCACCTGTTCCCCCTTTTTCGTATCCAATAAAAATAAATCCGGCTCCCCCACACAATCCAACAAATCATTTTCATTGCTCACGGAAATAGCCTTGATCACTTTCAGTCCCAAAGACTTTAATTTTAATATGTCATTGGCCGATTCTTGACCATGTAATTGGACCCAAACAAAACCAGCCCTTTTAGCCAATTCAGCTATTTTCTCTACGGATGCGTCCACAAATACCCCAACGGCCTTTATACTTTTAGGCAAGTCAGGAATTATGAAATCCTCCCCTACATACCTGGGCGATTTTGGGGCCCAAATAAATCCCATAAAGTCTGGCTCACATGCAGCGACATCCTCAATATTCCCTAAATCTCGCATACCACAGACCTTCCACTTCATCGCACCTATTTTAAAAAATCAGTTAAAGCAGCCCCAGGATTCGTCGTTTTCATAAAACTTTCGCCAATCAAAAACCCGCGATATCCATATGTTTTCAACTCCTTAATAATCTCCGCACTCGATATACAACTTTCAGAAACCTTCACAAATTGAGCCGGAATTTTATCCGCCAACACCTTTGAAGCCTCCACATTTTGCTCCGAAAAATTCTTCAAATTTCGATTATTTACGCCCACAACCGAAATGTAATCCCCCACACTTCGATCCAATTCTTCTTGGTCATGTACCTCTAACAAAGTCTCCATGCCTAAAGAACGCGCTAAGGTTCCTAATGTTTTAATTTCGGAAGGACTTAAAGCGGCGGCTATCAACAAAACAACATCCGCACCCATTGATTTAGCTTCAATAATTTGATATTCGTCGATCATAAAATCCTTGCGCAGTAAAGGCGTTCCCGGATTCGTCTTTCTAGCTAATTCAAAATCTGCATAAGTACCGCCAAAAAAATGCTCATCCGTCAGCACCGACAAACATGCAGCACCAGCTTCCACATATCCCCTCGTCACTTCATCCACGCCCATTCGATCATTGATGATTCCTTTGGATGGCGACTTACGTTTAAATTCGGCAATAATTCCCGTAGATGCAGGAGCAATTAAAGACATCGATAAGGAATGGCAAGCGCGCGCAAAATACCCTTGCTTCTCTAATTCAGCCACGGATTTATACCGTTTGCATGCCGCAACCTCCTCCCTTTTCTTCGCAATAATTTGATCTAAAATGCTCATTTTATGTTTCTTATACCCAACGCGATTATCACGTCATAACATGTAGAGACGTGATAACTCGCGTCTATTTAACCTATTTAATCCATTATAAACTTCTTAAACGCCTGAAAAGCCCGACCACTTTCAAGTGACTCTTTCGCCATTAAATATCCGTCCTGAAAGCTTGCCGACTTTTCCGCTACCCATAAAGCAGCGCCCGCATTCGCCAAAACAGCCTGTGTTTGCGCCACAGTTCCCTCTCTTTGTAAAATCTTATACAGCATTTTGGCTGATTCCTCTACATTTGCTCCCCCATGCAAATCAGATTGCTGTACCTGCGAACAACCTAAATCAGCTGGTTGGTATACTTTTTCTCCTGCATGTGTCGTCAAACGAAATGATGAAGTCAATGAAATCTCGTCATATCCATCCTCAGAATAAACAATTCCATATTTATTTTGACTCTCCTTAAAAAAGCCTGCATATAATTCAAAAGCTGAAGGCGCATACACACCGGTCAATTGCTTGGTGACCCGAGCGGGGTTCAACAAAGGTCCCAATAAATTAAAAAAGGTTTTCATCCCCAGCTCTTTTCGAATAGGACCCACAAACCTCATCGCCGGATGAAATAATGGCGCATGCAAAAAGCACATGCCCGCAGAATCCATTTTTCGTTTTAAAATTTTAGCATCACTATTGAACTTCAAACCCAAAAATTCCAAAACAGTCGACGAGCCCACCGAAGAAGAAACACCGTGATTCCCATGCTTGGCAATTTTCTGACCCGCACCCACAATCACAAACGACGAAGTGGTACTAATGTTAAACGTGTCTTTGCCATCACCCCCCGTACCACAAACATCCATGGCATCAAATTCAGATAAATCAATGGTCACCGCTAATTCCATCATCGCTGATACAAAACCTTTGAGCTCAGCTACTTGAATAGGATGGTACCAATAAGATGATAAAAATGAAGCAATTTGGCTTGGATTTATCTCGCCTTGCCCAATTTTCAACATCATATCCCTAGCCTCTTGTTCGCTAAGGGACTCACCTTCTACACGTCTCTCTAATATTTTTTTCATTGTTATTTCAACCAATTTTTAATCATCTGTAATCCATGTTGGGTCAAATATGCCTCAGGGTGAAACTGCACTCCACGAACATCATACTTTTGATGCGCCTCCGCCATCACAAAACCCTTATCATCCACAGCCGTAATTTTTAAATCTTCCGGCATCGTTTCAGGCACAACCGTCCAGGAATGATACCGACACACTTCAAAGCGAGTGGGTATTCCTTGAAACAATTTTTCACACGGATCCGTCACCACACATTCTGTCGTAACCCCATGCAAGACCTCACCCATATTTTGCAATTGGGATCCAAAGGCCTCGCCAATCGCCTGATGCCCCAAACAAACGCCTAATATTTTTTTACTCGACTTATATTCCTTCAATAAATCCAACATGATTCCCGCCTCAGATGGAATGCCTGGACCCGGAGAAAGTAAAATCTGATCGTAAGCAGCCACCTGCTCTAATGAGATTTTATCATTCCGAAAAACATCCACTTTTGCACCCAGTTCCTTCAAAAGATAGACCAGGTTGTACACAAAAGAATCATATTTATCAATCACTAATACATTCATATCGATCTAGGATAAAGTTTCCGCCACTTCTAATGCCCTACGCAAAGCAGCCAATTTATTATGTATTTCCTGCATTTCACTAGCCACTACTGATTTTGCTACCACGCCCATACCCGCTTGAAAAAACAGTGTTTGGCCCTTGCTTAAAAATGTTCTGATCGCAATCGCATGATTAAAATTGCCTTCAAAATCCATAAAGCCAATCGCCCCACCATAAATGGCACGGTTCGTGGGCTCTAACCGATTAATAATCGTCATCGCATTGTGCTTTGGCGCCCCACTTAAAGTTCCCGCCGGAAAAGTGTCGGCAACTAATTGGAGTGAATTAACCCCTTTTTGCATGTGTCCAGTCACCTTGGAAACCAAGTGAATGACATGTGAGAAAAACTGAACCTCCTTAAAAGTTTCCACCTTCACATTTTCAGCACTTCTACTCAAATCATTTCTAGCTAAGTCCACCAACATGACATGCTCGGCTGATTCTTTGGGATCGGCAATCAATGCCTGCGCTAATTCCGCATCGCGCGCATCATCCCCAGAACGCCTAAATGTGCCAGCAATCGGGTGAATTTCAGCTAAATCTCCGTCAATCTTAATTTGTTTTTCAGGAGATGCCCCAAAAATACGGTACTCCTCATAATCAAAATAGAATAAATATGGCGATGGATTCACGGAACGCAAAGCCCTATACACCTGAAAATCATCTCCTTGATAATTTTGGCTAAACCTGCGAGAAGGAACAATTTGGAATACATCCCCGCGCAAACAATGTTTTATACAGGTGTGAACAATTTCCCGAGTTTGGTCTTCGGTCAAGTTACTAAGTTCTTCTCCTTGGCGTTGAAATTTTCCCAATGCCTCCGCAGGCTGATTAATTACATGTTCAATAGCTCCCAAGGAAGGCTCGCTTCCGTCATAGCTATGGGCATAAAAAGATAATTGATTATTAAAATGATTAAAGGCCAACACATAGCGGTAAACAAAATAGCGAATGGACGGGATCTCCGTTTCCTTGCTTTTGCCCCTCATCTCGATGTCTTCAAAATATTGAACCGCATCATACGATATATGACCAAAAAGTCCATTGGCCATGGGCGAATCCCCCGCC
>JBIKRO010000024.1:0-33147 GCA_044349095.1 Aquirufa sp.
AATATGTTTGCCGCTACCGATACGCTCCAAGTTTTACAAACGAGTGATTTTAACGTCAACGGAAAGGGGTCAGACACCGCTTGGGAAAAAACTCCCTGGGTCAATATGCAAAATTCATCCCCCGGAATCGATTCTTATTCCAGCCAATTCAAGATTTTGTATTCTGAAAAAGGAATCTATGTGCTGATGGAAGGGGACGACCAAAAAATTACGACTACCTATAAAAAGGATTTTGATGATTTATATAAGGGTGATGTATTTGAGGTATTTTTCCACCCAAATCCTAAAGAACCTGTATACTTTGAATATGAGATTAATGCGTTAAATAAAGAGCTCGTTTTACTTGTGCCTAATTTCAACAAAAAGTTTTTTGGTTGGATTCCGTGGCATTACGATGGGGATAAAAAAGTCCAAAAAGCTGTTTCCATCACGAAAGAAAAAGGGAAAATGAAAAAATGGTCGGCGGAAATGTTTTTCCCATACACTTTATTCAACCCCTTAGATAATACCCCACCCAAACAAAACACCTATTGGCGAGCGAATTTTTATCGGTTAGATTACGATAGTGAAAAGATGGCTAAATCGGCATGGATTCCTGTTAAGGGGACTTTTCATGAATTTGAAAAATTTGGCTATTTGAAATTTAATTAAAATAAAGAGCCGGTTTGTGCTTTTGGTTCGATGCCAACATGCCTATACGCTTTTTCAGTGGCTTCTCTTCCCCGAGAAGTCCTTTTTAAGAAACCTTCTTGAATTAAAAACGGCTCATATACTTCCTCGATCGTCTCCGCTTCTTCTCCACAGGCGGTGGCAATCGTAGTTAATCCTACAGGGCCACCTTTGAATTTGTCAATAATCGTCATTAAAATACGATTATCCATTTCATCCAAACCATTTTGATCTACATCCAAAGCATTCAACGCGAACTGTGCAATCTCAACGTCGATAACCCCGGAGCCCTTTACTTGGGCAAAGTCTCTCGTCCGACGCAATAAATTATTGGCAATACGAGGCGTACCCCGACTCCGACGGGCGATTTCATAAGCCCCCGATTCGTCAATGGGCATTTTTAAAATAGAGGCTGAACGTTTGACAATTTTTGTCAATAATGCGGCATCATAATATTCCAGTCGGGCATTAATGCCAAAACGAGCACGCAATGGGGAGGTCAATAAACCTGCCCGAGTGGTCGCGCCAATCAAGGTAAAAGGATTTAAACCTATTTGAATGCTTCGAGCGTTTGGACCTGAGTCCAACATGATATCAATTTTATAATCCTCCATCGCAGAATATAAATATTCCTCAACGATGGGATTTAAGCGATGAATTTCGTCAATAAACAAGACGTCAAAGGGTTGCAAATTGGTCAATAAACCAGCCAAATCAGACGGTTTATCCAACACCGGGCCTGATGAAATACGTAAAGTCGACCCTAATTCATTTGCAATAATGTGCGATAAAGTAGTCTTACCTAAACCTGGAGGCCCATGCAATAAAACATGGTCTAAAGCTTCCTCGCGGGCTTTTGCGGCTCCTACAAAAATCTTAAGGTTATCAATGATTTTTCCCTGTCCCGAAAAATCGATAAAACTTAAAGGACGCAAGGCCTTATCAAATTCCTTCTCTTGAGGATTTAATGATTCTGATTCACCTGTTAAATAATCTTCGCGCATCTATTTGACAATAATTCAAATTTGAAATCAAAGATAATTTTTTTATTGCGAAGATTTCATAGTTTTGGAAAACCAAAATAAAAACCTAAAACTATGTCATCAATTTTCATTGGCGAACTCGCCGGTACAGCTACATTATTATATCTTGGAAATGGTGTAGTGGCCAATATGCTTTTAAAAAATACAAAAGGAAATGGAACCGGATTATTAGCCATCGCAGCATGCTGGGCATTCGCGGTGACCATAGGAATTTTCGTTTCAACTTATTTTGGTTCTTCAGGTGCTCATTTAAATCCCATCGTAACTATTGCCGGCTGCATTAAATCAGGAGATTGGGCTTTATTCCCAACCTACATCGGTGCCCAGCTAATTGGCGCGATGTTAGGCCAATTATTAGTTTGGTTACACTACAAACCGCATTATGACGCAACAGACGATGCGGGAGCAATCAGAGCTTCTTTTTGCACAGATCCAGCGATTAAAAATACCCCCTTTAATTTTATATCAGAGGCTTTTGCCTCAGCCATAGCTATAGTGGCTTTAGGAACTTTTTCAAGTATCGAACATGGCCTTGGACCCTTTTTAGTTGGGATTTTAGTTTGGGCAATCGGATTAGGTTTAGGCGGAACGACGGGTTATGCCATTAACCCTGCCCGTGATTTAGGCCCTAGAATTATGCATGCCATTTTACCCATTAAGAACAAAGGTACTTCCGATTGGGGATATGCATGGATTCCTGTGTTAGGACCCGCCACAGGCGCTGCTATTGGGGCATTTATATTGACGCTTAATTAACAAAATATGTACATAGGATCCATTGACCAAGGCACGACAAGCACTCGATTTATTATTTTTAATAAGGGGGGAGAAATAATTTCAGTAGGCCAAAAAGAGCATAAACAAATTTATCCACAAGCTGGATGGGTCGAGCATGACTCGGATGAAATTTGGCAAAATACCCAAGAGGTCATTGGCTTGGCACTCGGAAAAGCTAATTTATCTGCCAAGGATCTCGCGGCCGTTGGGATAACCAACCAACGAGAAACCACGCTGGCATGGAATAAAATCACAGGTAAACCCTATTACAACGCGCTTGTTTGGCAAGATACTCGGGTAGGTTCAGAACTGGCCGAGTTAGCGAAAGATGGAGGAATGGATCGCTTCAGGGCTAAAACAGGCTTGCCGCTAGCCACGTATTTTAGTGGATTAAAATTAAGGTGGCTCCTAAATAATATCAAAGGTTTACGCGAAGATGCTGAAAAAGGAGAAGCGCTTTTTGGCAATATGGATACTTTTATTGCCTGGAATTTAACCGGGGGAGTCGACGGAGGTATTCATATTACCGATGTAACTAATGCTAGTCGGACCCAATTAATGGATTTGGCTACGTGCCAATGGGATGATGAAATTTTACAAGTTTTATCTATCCCAAAAGCGATGTTGCCAACGATCCAAGCCAGTTCAAAAGTATATGCAAAAGCAAAAGGTGTTTTGGGAGGAGTTCCATTGGCTGGGATTTTAGGGGACCAACAAGCTGCTTTGGTGGGACAAACATGTTTTAATCCAGGCCAAGGAAAAAATACGTACGGAACAGGATGTTTTTTATTAATGAATACGGGGGAAAAGCCGGTTCAATCCAAGCATGGATTATTGACAACCGTAGCTTACCAGTTGGGCGATGAACCTGTTCATTACGCATTAGAGGGTTCTGTGGCCATTACTGGGGCGCTCGTTCAGTGGTTAAGAGACAATTTGGGTATCATAAAAAATAGTCCGGATATAGAAAAATTAGCCAAAGAGGTGGACGATAATGGAGGATGCTATTTTGTACCGGCATTTTCAGGTTTGTATGCTCCTTATTGGAAGCAAGACGCGCGAGGTGTTTTGGTAGGCTTAACTCGATTTGTCAATAAATCACATATTGCCCGAGCGGCTTTGGAGGCAACGGCTTTTCAAACTTGGGAAGTGTTGGAGGCTATGGAAAAAGATGCAGGAATATCAATTACCTCATTGAGAGTTGATGGAGGCATGGTGGTCAACCAATTACTAATGCAATTCCAATCGGATATTTTGGGTGAAGAAGTAATATGCCCAAAAATAATAGAAACAACTGCTTTGGGAGCGGCCTATGCGGCGGGATTGGCCGTTGGATATTGGGAAAATCTGGATGACTTACGTAAAAATTGGGCCATTGCAAACACATGGAAACCCAATATGTCCGTTGACACCCGCGCAACCATGCGCAAGCAGTGGAAGAAAGCGGTCACAAAAAGTTTTGATTGGGCTGAAGATTAATTAGCCCCTTTTAACTTTAGGTGTATCTAAGCGAGTGGTTCCATACGCTGGACAATTGTTGCTTTGAGCACATGAGCTCATAAACAAGGCGGCTAGAAGGACAATGGCTGCAATTTTTTTCATATCTATACGGAAGCTAATTTTTCAGTTTTAACCATTTCTGGGTTTTCAATTTCTATAACAGCATTAAGCGGCGCTTCTTGGGTTTGATTGTATCCCAAAATCGTTAACATGGGTCCACTCAATTGCTCCTCAGAGAATAATCTAGTCGTAATCGTTCCATCCTCTAATCTGTCCACAATCACATGTTTAGGAGCTGGAATTAAACAATGTTGAATTCCTCCGTAACCCCCTAAAGACTCCTGATAAGCACCTGTATGGAAAAATCCTACATATTGCCTTTCTGAATTCTCTTCAAAAATAGGTAAATATAAATCAGAACTATGCGCTTCCGTATTATAAAAATCCATGGAGTCGCAAGTCAAACCACCTAAGTTCACTTTCTGATATGGCATGCCCCAATTATTGACCGGAAGCATAATGTATTTTTGGTTCATTCCCCATGAATCAGGCAATTGGGTAATAAATGAACCGTCAATCATGTACCAAAGCTCCTTATCATTTTGAAGTTTTTGATCAATAATTTCATATAAAACGGCTCCACTTTCACCTACGGTATAAGAACCGAATTCAGTGAAAATATTAGGTACCGGCACGTTGTTTTTATTGCAAATCCATGAAATCGATTCTACAATTTCATCGACCATCGCCTGATAATCATAACTAAACTGAAGTGAAGTCTGAATCGGTAAGCCTCCGCCCAGATCGATTGAATCTAATTCAGGACAAATCTTTTTCATTTCACAATACTTGTAAATAAAGCGACTCAGTTCAGACCAATAATAGGCACTATCCTTGATTCCAGTATTAATAAAGAAGTGCAACATCTTTAAGTTGAACTTCGGATTTGGCTTTATTTTTTCATCGTATAATGTGTTAACATCCGAATATCGTACGCCTAAACGAGACGTATAAAACGAGAAATCGGGCTCCTCATCGGTAGCAATTCGAATAGCTAAATTTACTTTATCTGCAGTCACCGATTTTTCATAAAAATCGATCTCTTTTAAATTATCAAGGATTGGGATGCAATTAAATCCATCATTAATTAATTCAGAAATAAACTGCGTATACAAGGGTTGCTTGTATCCATTGCACAGAATATAGGTTGATTTCGAAACTTTTCCTTGGTTGTACATATCCCGAATAATGGGAATATCAAAGGCACTACTCGTTTCTAAATGGACATGTTGCTTCAATACCTCTTCCAAAATAAAAGAGAAATGAGACGATTTTGTACAGTAACAATAGGTGTAATTAGCTTTGTAATTATATTTTTTTATCGCGTTTCTGAACAATAACTTGGCATTATCAATGTGCTCAGAAATTTTTGGCAAATAAGATATTTTTAATGGCGTTCCATACTGCTTGATGATTTCCATCAAAGGCACATTGTTGAACAACAATTCGTTATCCTCATTAATGTTAAATTCCCGCGTCGGAAATTCAATGGTTTGATCAATAAGATCGATATAATTTTTCATTCCTAATCAACAAATATGTACTCAAGTGTTCTTGAGTTAGTGTAAAAACGTGCAAAACTGCAATAAAAGTATGTACTTTGCAAACTATTCAACATAATGTTCTATGCCGAAGATTCATTTTATCGCAATTGGTGGCGCTGCGATGCATAATTTAGCCTTAGCTTTAAAGGCTAAAGGATATCAAATTACAGGTTCAGACGATGAAATATATGAGCCTTCAAAAAGTTTATTAGCCTCCCATGGGATCCTACCAGAGGAATTTGGGTGGTTTCCTGAAAAAATTACTGCAGATTTAGATGCGGTCATTTTAGGGATGCATGCCAAAGCAGACAACCCAGAATTAATACGGGCCCAAGAATTAGGCATAAAAATCGAATCCTACCCCTCATTTTTATATGAAGTAAGCAAACACAAACAACGTATTGTAATCGCAGGTAGCCATGGAAAAACAAGTATCACTTCCATGATTTTACATGTGTTGAAAAATCTACATAGAAAATTTGATTATTTGGTTGGCGCCCGCATTGAAGGATTTGACTTAATGGCATCTTTATCAGACGCCCCCATCATCATTATTGAAGGCGATGAATATTTAGCTTCTCCGATCGACCGACAAGCAAAATTTTTATTATACCAACCCCATATTGCCTTAATTTCCGGAATTGCGTGGGATCATATTAACGTCTACCCTACATTCAAATCTTACACAGATTCGTTCGATCAGTTAATCAAACAAATGCCCAAGGCGGGCCATTTATTTTTTGATCAAACCGATGCAACTTTAAGTGATTTAGTTAAAAATTGTCCCGAGGGTATTGATGTAAACGGATATGAAGCACATCAAGCAGAAATCAAAAATGGGAATACTATACTCATAGGGGTGGATGGAAAAAGATATGAAATCAAAGTTTTTGGTCAGCATACGTTAAAAAATTTAAATGCGGCCCGCTTAATATGTGAAGAGATAGGTGTTTCAAGCACGGATTTTTATACGAGCATATCCACGTTTAAAGGTGCGGCAAAAAGACTTGAGTTAGTTGCCAAAAGCACAAATTCATTATTATACAAGGATTTTGCCCACGCCCCGTCAAAAGTAGCCGCTACCACAGCTGCTCTTAATGAACAATATCCAGAAAGAAAATTAGTGGCATGTTTGGAATTACACACTTTCAGCAGTTTAAATCCTGCGTTTTTGCCTGAATATCAGTCCACTTTAGCTAAGGCGGATGAAGCTATCATTTACTTAAGTGAGCATGCAAGGCAAATAAAACAAATGGATCGAATAGAAGAATCGTTAGTTCAAAACTATTTTAAACACCCCTCATTGAAAGTTATCCGAGATTCTTCCACATTAGCCACAGAGCTGATTGGTAAATCATGGCACGAGGCTAATTTACTGTTGATGTCTTCAGGGACTTTTGATGAATTAGATTTAAAAGATTTAGCTGGGAAAATGGGCTTGTCAATTATTTAAAATAGTATCAAGTTCCGTTTTAAAATTGGCCAATAGCATCTCTTTCATGCTTATTTTCCTTTTTTGCGTATTGATTTTACTTTGAATAGGTTTTTCCTCCATTTGACGATCTCGCTCCGCTTGGGCGATAAAATCATCCAATTCGCCTTTTTCCTTTTTTGTCATGTAATCCATCTGATTAATCATGATTTTCAATTGCTCCAGGCGAGGCTTTTCGTTTAAGTTGGCATGCCGATATGAAATTACTCGTAACAAATAATTCATTTCAAAAATCTTATCACATGCATTTCTGAATCGCTCTGCCATGGAACGGTCTATGGTCTTAATTTGAGCAGACACCTCTTTCCATTTAACTAAATAAGCTTTTGCAAGCTCAGCTGTGGCCACCATATTATCCTGATCGCCTAACTTTATTTCAAGTTCGCCAGTCATCGTGTTCAATTCCTGAACGCGTGGGTCTACTCGAGGCTTATAATCAATGCCTTTGATTCGATTATATTTCTCAAAAAACATATCATTGGCCTTCTTGAAATTCTTCCAAAGCATCGATTGCTTTTTAGGAGGCAAACCTAGAATAGTTTTCCACTCCTTTTGCAATTCTTTCACCTTTACAACTGAATCGTCAATATCTTCCGCCTTTCTTAGTTGGTGTACTGCGTCAATAAACCCTTGAAGAATGGCAATTTTCTCATCGATTTGACGATTTTTTTCTTCAAAATAAGCTCTTCTACGAAGGAAAAATGCATCGAGTACTGCTTGGAACTCGTCAGAAAGTTCATCCTGAAATTGTTTGTCTACAGGACCCGTTTTAACCCATTTAGTCTTTGTATCTAATAAATCTTCGGTGGCTTTAAGGATATCTTCCTGTTCCGCTAATTGAGCAGCATCTTGAATCAATGCTCTTTTTATCTCCAGATTTTTAATTTGATTATTCTGAATAAGTCCACGTAGGTAGGACTCCATTTGATCCAATTGGTCAAACAAGGGAATGAAATCACCTAACCCGTCAAAATTGCCTAAATAGGCTTTCATTTGAACGACCTTCGTTAGAAAGGAACCTTTATTTTGAACCGTGGTCACTTCGCGAGCTAAAATATCGACTTTATTATTAGCTAACTCAAAACGCTTGACAAAATAAGCTAAAGATGCTTCTTCTGTTTCACGTACAAAACCAATTTCTCTTTGTGGGAAATTTAAATAGGGACGTATGAAAACCTTGCCATCTTGGCAAAATCCATACTCGTTTTCTGTGGCAGGTTTCATAAGATTAATTCACAGAGCTTCAAGCAAATGCTTTGGCTCAAATTGTACTTTATAATTTTTATCAAAATATTTAATTCACGAATTTATTTAAAAATAAATGAATAAATGAAGAATTTTTGATTAGAAATTCAAATTTTAACACAAAAATCACATTCTTTGCAGGTTATTAGAAAAAATTCAATCAAAATATGAGTAACGAAACCATTATATTTTCCATGGAACGTGTTTCTAAGGTAATTCCTCCTCAGAAAACGATCATTAAAAATATTTACCTTTCTTTTTTTTATGGAGCCAAAATAGGGGTCCTCGGCCTTAACGGTTCCGGTAAATCCACCCTGCTACGAATTATCGCAGGGTTAGATAAATCATTTACAGGCGATGTCGTTTGGTCCCCGGGATACACCGTGGGGATGTTGGAGCAAGAGCCCCAACTTGATCCTCAAAAAACGGTTTTGGAGGTAGTGGAAGAAGCCGTGGTTGAAATTAAAAACTTACTAAAAGAGTTTGACGAAATAAATGAGGCTTTTGGTGATGCCGATGCGGATTTTGATAAGCTCTTGGCAAGACAGGGAGAAGTTCAGGAAAAACTAGATCACTTTAATGCTTGGGAATTAGATAACCGATTAGAAAAAGCGATGGACGCCTTACGTTGTCCAGATCCTAATGCACTCATCAATACACTCTCAGGGGGAGAAAAAAGACGTGTCGCTCTATGCCGTTTATTGTTGCAAGAGCCCGATGTGTTATTATTGGATGAGCCGACCAACCATTTAGATGCGGAATCTGTGGAGTGGTTAGAGCAACATTTACGCCAATATAAAGGCACAGTAATCGCCGTGACTCACGATCGATATTTCTTAGATAATGTAGCTGGATGGATTTTAGAACTAGATCGTGGCGAAGGTATTCCATGGAAAGGCAATTATTCATCTTGGTTAGAGCAAAAACAAAATAGATTAGCGCAAGAGGAAAAGACTGAATCTCGCAGACAAAAAACATTGCAGCGTGAATTAGAATGGGTGCGCATGTCGCCCAAAGCACGCCAAGCCAAATCGAAAGCTAGGATTGGAGCCTACGAAAAATTATTATCGGAAGAAAATAGGCAAAAGGAGGACAAGTTGGAATTATTCATTCCTGCGGGCCCTAGGTTAGGTAATAAAGTCATAGAAGTACAAGGCGTTTCCAAATCTTTTGGTGACAAATTGTTATACGAAAATGTAAGTTTTTCATTGCCACCTGCGGGTATTGTTGGAATTATAGGACCCAATGGTGCGGGTAAAACGACGATGTTTAAATTAATTACAGGTCAGCTGCAGCCGGATAGCGGTAGTTTTGAAGTGGGGGAAACGGTTAAGCTTGCGTATGTAGACCAAGAACATAATCAATTAATGGCTGAAAAATCCGTTTTTGAAACGGTTTCAGATGGAAATGACTGGGTGATGTTAGGTGGAAAGCAGTCAAATGCGAGGGCTTATGTAAGTAAGTTTAATTTCAATGGAGCGGATCAGGAGAAAAAAATTGCCAATTTATCTGGTGGAGAACGTAATAGAGTTCATTTAGCGATGATGCTAAAAGAGGGTGCTAACGTACTTTTATTGGATGAGCCGACGAACGACCTGGATGTAAATACGTTAAGAGCTTTAGAAGAAGGATTAGAGAATTTTGCAGGTTGTGCCGTAGTCATTTCCCATGATCGATGGTTTTTAGATCGAATTGCCACGCATATTTTGGCTTTTGAAGGAGATTCTCAAGTCACTTATTTTGAAGGAAATTATTCAGAATACGAGGAAGCTAGAAAGAAGAGATTAGGAAATGATATAACACCCAAACGTATTAAATACAAGAAATTGCAGTAGAGTTGGGCTTTAATAATTTTAATTATGACACCAAGAGAAAAAATTCAATTAGTCATTGACGAAATGGGTAAAGTAGTGATTGGGCAGGAGCGCTTGATCAACCGACTATTAGTGGGACTTTTCACCGGTGGACACGTATTATTAGAAGGAGTTCCAGGATTAGCCAAAACGTTAACGATCAATACGCTTGCTAAAATCTTAGATTTACATTTCCAACGTATTCAATTCACGCCTGATTTATTACCCTCGGATTTAGTGGGGACGATGATTTACAATCCACTAAAAAATGAATTTGAGGTAAAAAAAGGACCCATTTTTGCTCAAATTATTCTAGCGGATGAAATTAACCGTGCGCCCGCAAAAGTACAATCGGCTTTGTTGGAGGCCATGGCAGAAAAGCAAGTGACCATCGGCGACACTACCTACCCACTGGATAAGCCATTCTTGGTTTTGGCTACACAAAATCCTGTGGAGCAAGAAGGGACTTTCCCTTTGCCGGAAGCACAAGTGGACCGATTTATGCTCAAGGTATTTTTAAATTACCTGGACAAAGATCAAGAGCTCGAAGTGATGAGAAAGATGTCTAATATGGACTTTAAATACGAACCTAAAGCCATTCTGACTTTTGACGACATTCAAAATATCAGAAAAGAAATCAATAATATTACCATCAGTGAAACACTTGAAAAGTACATCATTGAGCTCATATTTGCTACCAGAAATCCAGCTGATTATGGCCTAACGAAAGAGGCCGATTACATCCAATTTGGAGCATCTCCGCGCGCAAGCATTCACTTAAATCTAGCGGCTAAAGTAATGGCCTATTTGGAGGGAAGAGATTACGTATTGCCGGAAGACATCAAGGAAATGACCCCAGATGTGCTAAATCATCGGATTATTTTAACGTATGAAGCGGAAGCGGATAATATTTCCACGCTTCAAATCATTCAAACTATTTTAAGTTCGGTAGCTATTAATCGCTAATACTGAGTAAATAAAAAGCGAATGTCTCTTTTAAGGTAAATAATTATATCATGAAATTTCGCTTCGCTCTGATTATTAGTACTTGTCTGTTTTTTAGCTTTACAGCTAAAGATCCCATGCGTGTTTTCCTTATAGGAGACTCAACGATGGCCGATAAGTTACCAGCCGATTTTCCAGAGACGGGCTGGGGTATGCCATTCTCCAAACTTTTCAATGAAGCAGTGGAAGTTCAGAACCACGCGTACAATGGCCGAAGTACCAAAAGCTTTCGCCGTGAGGGACGCTGGGCGAAGGTGCAAGCTCAATTAAAAAAAGGAGATTACGTATTTATTCAATTTGGACATAATGATGCTAAAGCCAGTGATACCGCTCGATATGCCCCATCGCAAACAGATTTTAGAGAAAATTTAACACGCTACGTGGCGGAAACCCGTGCAAAAGGTGGGATTCCGATCTTGTTAACACCGACCCAACGCAGAAAATTTGATTCCACCGGAGTGTTCGTAGACCAGCATGCTGATTATCCAAATGTAGTGCGAGAGGTAGCCGCAAAGGAAAAAGTATTATTGATCGACATCGAAAAAGAAAGCAAAAAATACATTCGTTCAGAAGGTCCAGAGGGAGCAAAAAAAATGTTCTTACATTATCCTGTAGGTATTTTTAGGAAGTTCATGAAAGGCGCTGCAGATGATACACACTTTTCTCCATTTGGGGCAATGAAAATTTCCGATATGGTGGCAGAAGCCATATTAGCTTCCAATGAACATCTGAGAAGCTTCCTGAAAAAATCTATTTTCCCTCAGAAATACGAATTTGAATTACCCCTCGTTTCTACCCCCGTTTTTAAGAAAGATACGTTTAATATCATTTCGTATGGCGCTGTTTCCTCGTCAAATACACTGAACACGGGTGCGATCCAACAAGCAATTGATATGGCGGCAAAACAAGGTGGTGGAATGGTTTTAGTCCCATCAGGGTTTTGGTTAACGGGACCCATTAAATTATTGTCCAATGTAAATTTGCATATATCAAGGGGTGCAATATTGCAATTCAGTAACAAACCCAAAGACTACCCACTTATTAGAACGAATTGGGAAGGAGTCGATGCCATCCGGGCACAATCTCCTATTTCTGCTAAAGGGCAAAGAAACATAGCGATCACGGGTTCAGGGATTATAGACGGAGCCGGAGAAGCCTGGAGACCTGTAAAAAAAGGAAAATTAACGGCTGGTGAATGGGATAAGCTAATGCACTCTGGAGGTATTTTAGACTCAAAAAAAGAAACGTGGTATCCTTCAGAAGGAGCTTTAAAAGCGTCCACAATGGATAGACCAGGGGTCATTTCCGCTGGTTTTTCAGAAGCAAATACCGAAGAAATTAAAGAATTTTTACGCCCGAATATGATTAGTTTAAGGGAATGTGAGCAAGTTTTATTGGAAGGTGTGACCTTTCAAAATTCCCCTGCTTGGAACATTCATCCCTTACTTTGTAAGCATTTAACCGTTGAAAATATTCATGTTAAAAATCCTTGGTTTGCCCAAAATGGGGATGGGATTGACATAGAGTCTTGTGAGTTTGTGTCTGTGCGAAACTCGAAATTCGACGTAGGTGATGACGGAATATGTTTGAAATCTGGAAAAGATGCGGAAGGTCGAAAACGGGCAAGGCCCAGTGCACATATTTTAATCGAAAATTGCATCGTATTTCATGGGCACGGTGGCGTCGTTGTCGGGAGTGAAATGTCTGGAGGAGTCCACGATATATTTGTAAACAATTGCCAGTTTTTAGATACGGATGTTGGATTAAGATTTAAAACAATGAGGGGCCGAGGAGGTGTGGTTGAAAATATTTTCATTCAAGAGATATCAATGAAAAATATTGCGGGAGAGGCTATTCTTTTCGATATGTATTACCAGGGTAAAGATCCTGTTTCGACCTTTGGTAATGGAGGTGAAACACCCAAAATAGAATTAGTCCCGGTCAATGAAGGAACTCCTCAATTTAAAAATATTTTCATTGATCACGTAGTTGCCAAAGGCGCTGAGACAGGTTTGCTCATCCGTGGTTTACCTGAAATGCCGATTCATCACATAGAATTAAACAATATCGATATCGAAAGTAATCAAGGATATCGAGTAATAGAGGCGAAAGATATTACCTTAAAACAAGCAAAATTCACGGAAACAGGTACGAAGAAATCGGAGATGTTTCATGTGAAGAATTGGAAACTCAATTAGCTCTTTACCATTGCCAATCCTCTAAGGTGTGGCAATGATAATCTAAAATAAGTTCAGTAAACCGATAATCTTCATGTCATATCCTTCTATTTATCTTGCATCTACAACGGAGGAATTGTTTCATCGAATAGATCAATTAAATCCAAAAAGTACAGCACTTTGGGGAAAAATGACCGTTGGCCAAATGCTTTCACATTGCACCGTTCCCTACGAACAGATACTCGGCTTGAATACGCAGCAACCGCCATTTTTGATACGGATTATCTTAAATTTATTTTTGAAAAAATCGATGGTTAATGAAGTGCCCTATAAACAAAACCTACCCACGGCGCCCAGTTTTATTCGAACAGAGCAATATGATGTGGAAAAAGAAAAAGAGCGATTAAAGGGATATATTAAATCGATCCAAGAATTGGGAGCTGAGAAATTAGCTGCAACACCGTCCTTAAGTTTAGGGAATTTGACAAGCACTGAATGGAATAATTTGCTGTATAAACACATCGATCATCACCTCAAACAATTTGGTGTTTAACCTACCCTTGCCAATCCTACAAGGCTTGGCAAGGGTAAGGGAGAAAAAGTTCCAGAAAAAGATAATTTTATTTCCGCAAAATCAAGATACTCGGTTCATTTATGTATCGGCCCGACTTTGCTCCATACAATGAAAGTCCATTCGGATATCCTTCCGGAACAACTAAGCGAATGGTCAATTTACCGGTCGCATTGGCAACCTCAAGAGAAGAACGAGGTAACGTGCATTGAACCCAATATCCATAGGTTCCCGGCTCGTCTAATTTATGATTTTTAGCTTGATAAAACCACGATAAAACTCCCTGGTGATCCGCAGGATCATCATCCAAATCAAATGAAGCTGCAAATTGTCCATTGGATAATATCTGTAAGACCGAAGGATTCTTTTTACTATCTGTTTGTGGATAGGCATTTGGGTTTTTACTTGGATCAAAAGTTCCTTTGCCCAACATATAATCCCCGTTCATTGCACCAGAGTTTGGTCTATCTTTACCTAACATAGGTTTTGCGGAAGCCTCCACAAAAAAGCTTACTTGGTCTATGGATTCTAATGGCACCTTAGCCCAATCAAAAGTGTATTCAAAATAACCTGATCCTGCCCCATTGACTTTATTTCCCAAGACACCTGACCACTGCTTTTTAGACCATTCTGCCTTAGAAATTTTATCCACAGGCACAGTCATTAATACTTGCTTGGGTGTTAAATTTATTTTTCCTTGGTCGACAATCAAAGAAACAAAGTTCTGATGCAACACATGTCCATTTCCATCCTCTAATTTTAATATCAATGTATTTAAAGACTTCTCCTCAGGCAAAGTTATTTCTAATGAATCCAAGGCTTTGACTGACCATGGAGTCCAAACAATTTGCTTGGATTTAGACCACCAATTTTTCTTCTCTCCCAACGCATTTTGTCCAGAAAATTCCATTTTTAGCAAAAGCTCTTTGGGTAAATCTGTGCCGCCAATTAAGGCCGATAAGGTTAAAGGGATTTTTAATTTTTGGCCTCCATTTCCAGCCCAGGCAATTTCCTGGCCTGTCGACAAGTAAAAAGGTCCATGCAGATCTTTCAACGTCATTCCGGGCGCAATAGCGCCTAATCCCGTTTCCTTTTCCGTACGATCAAATCGATAATATCCGTTCCACTCGTTAATGACATCGTGGTGTTCCGTGTATAACCAACCGGCCATTTTTGGGAAATTACGAAATGAGTTCATCGCTTTATGGTAATCCCAGGTATAATCCACATCGCCTGAACTTCCATCATAGCCCCAAACATTTCCAAATTCCGAATTAATCATCGGTTGGTTCCCCTGCTTATATCCTTTTTCAAAATTCCAAGTACTTCCTGGAAAGGTATTGTCCGATTGCTCCTTGTTGAACTTATCCCATTCATAGCCAGGTAAATAGGAATGCCAAGAATGAATATCGGTTTCTGTATGTCCCTTTCCGCAACAAATCGAATTATCTTCGACTAATCGAGTGGGGTCTAAAGATTTAGCTTTTTTATACACGTCTACCACCCACTTTTGGGTCTCAGGGGTATATACTCTGCTCTTTTTGCCATCAACTGTGACGTCAGAAAGCAAACCCCAAGTCTCATTAAAGGTAATCCAAGAAAAAATAGACGGATGGTTAAAATCTCTACGAACCATTTGCTCTAAGGTATATTCCGTTTCCTTTTGCATATCTGCATCTGGTGGACCCCAGGAATTAGGAACATCCGCCATCACGAGTAAACCTAATTTATCAGCCCAATAGAGTTTTCTCGGCACTTCAATTTTAACATGCGTACGAATTCCATTTAACCCAATTCGCTTGCTGCGCATGATTTCCTCACGCATAAAATCGTCGGTTGGGAAAGTATAAAATCCTTCGGGATGATAACTTTGATCGAGGGCCAATTGCAAATAGATGGGTTTGTTGTTGAGCGCGATGTATGGAATTGTACTCCCAGGTAAATTCATAACAGAAATTTTTCTCATCCCAAAATAACCTTTCACTTCATCTGATTGAACGCCCTCACCTATTTGAATCTGATAGTTGTATAAAAAAGGATCCTCTAACGACCATAGATGTGCATTAGGAATTTTAATTTCAATTTGAGCCGTTTTGGCTCCAGCAGCAATCATTTGTGAACCTGAAAAACCGGCGGACAGAGTTACTTTGACCGAGGTTTTTTGTTTGACAGGCGCGTCTAGTTCCACTTGGAATTTGGCCGTCGACTGATCAATATCCGGACTAACTTGGGCATAATCAACATATTGATCTCCACGCGATTCTAGATAAATGGTTTGCCAAATCCCTCGGGCGTTTCCATACCCTTGCTTTCCATATAGGGTAAACATTCGCCTTTTGTCATCTACGCGAATGTTTAATTGTTGTTTTTTACCTGATTTAAGAAATCTTGTCAAATCAAAAGAGAAGGGAGTATAGCCACCTTCATGTGAACCTATTTTTTGACCGTCCAAAAATACATCCGTTTTCCAATCACTTGCTCCGATCACCAAAAATGTCCGTTTGGATTGCCAGTTGGCCGGCACCTCGATAAAGCGCTGATACCAGGCAATATCTGTTTCGTCCTTCACGCCTGATAATTGGGACCCCCAAGGAAAAGGAACTTGAATTTTTAAAGGATATTTTTGCTGACTTTTTTCCCAATGTTCTTTAACACCTGCATCTTTAGGGTCAAATTTAAAATCCCATTCGCCATTTAAATTAATCCATTGGCTCCGCTCGAAGTCAGGCCTTGGATGCTCGGGAAGATAAGGGGATTGTTGGCCATATAAAAAAGTGGCACTCAATAGCGCCAAAATTAACATTTTGATTTTCATAGTATTTATTAATAGGTATTTGAGGCAAAATTGGGTAAAAAAAATTAAAAAACGGATAATTTTTAATTTAAAAGGTAATTTTACGTCATGACCAGTTTAGAAGAATTAAAAAAGAAAATACCAACTCAGATTGCTGTAATTGGTGGAGGAAGTTGGGCTACGGCGTTAGTAAAAATTCTTTCAGAGAATCAGGTAAAAATTAAGTGGTGGATCCGTAGAAAAGCGGATGTTGATTTCATCAGAAAATACAACCACAATCCAAGCTATTTAACTGACGTTGCGATTAATCCACGCAAGGTAAAGACTTACAATAAAATGTCTGAGGCTTTAAACGGCGTCGAATATATCATTTTAGCCATACCTGCAGCTTTTATTCCGGCTACTTTAAAGGACTTAAATAAGAAACACTTTGAGGGGAAAAAAGTGGTTTCAGCCATCAAAGGCATGATTCCTGAGGAAAATTTATTGGTTACAGATTGGTTAACCCGAGAATTTAATTTGCCCATCGGGCAAACATGTGTGATTGCCGGACCGTGTCATGCGGAGGAAGTTGCCTTGGAAAAGCAATCTTATTTAACTATTGCATCTCCTAATATTGATGTGGCAAAATCATTTGCTAATTTACTGAATTGCCGATTTTTACAGGCGAATGCGATTGCTGATTTATATGGAGTGGAGTATTGCGCTGTCATTAAAAACATCATTGCGATTGCTTGCGGTATCACTAGAGGTTTAGGATTTGGGGACAATTTTCAGGCGGTTTTGGTCAGTAATGCCATGCAAGAAATTAAGATATTTTTAGATGAAATCTATCCCAAAGAGAATCGGGATTTAAATAATTCAGGGTATTTAGGTGATTTATTGGTTACGGCATATTCGCAATTCTCTCGTAACAGAACTTTTGGAAATATGATTGGCAAAGGATATTCTGTGAAATCAGCACAGATTGAGATGAATATGATTGCCGAGGGTTATTATGCCGTTCGAAGTATTTACTTGATTTCAAAACAGCATCATATAAAATTACCGATCATAGATGCCGTCTACCACATTGTCTACGAAAAGACAAATCCGTTAATCGAGATGAATACGTTAAAAGGATATCTTAAATAAAAGACCGAATAAGTTCCGCCGTTTTTGCGAGAGACTCTTGGCTCAGTTTCAATTTCTCTTGGGAAAAATTAATGTCCAACATCCGATTTAAAGGAACTAGGTGCACGTGGGCATGAGGTACTTCTAGGCCTATAACGGCTACACCAATACGCTTACAAGAGATTGCCTTTTTGATCGCAGGAGCAATGCGCTGAGCAAATTTCATTAAGCCGGCTAAAACCTCTGGATCTAGATCAAAAATATAGTCAATTTCATGTTTGGGGATCACTAAGGTGTGTCCTTCTACCAAAGGCATCACGTCTAAGAAGGCTAAAAATTGGTCGTCCTCGGCAATCTTGTGACAAGGAATTTCACCCTGAACGATTTTAGAAAATATAGAGCTCATGGTTAATCGATACGTCTTAGATTACATTTGGAAACGGGCTTAATAATCAAAGGCACTTTTTCCAATTTTACGGCATCGCTATCTAAACCAAACCACTTGTCTTCCGAAGGAGTAAACTGTTTCACAAAGAAATAAGCCTTCATAACCATTCGGTCTAAGAGTGGTAATTCATTATCAAAAGATAAGAACTTTTCAAGCACGACAAATCTAAAGTCGCCAATGACATTTTGTTCATTCAATGATTTATATCGAGAAGTGATGTCCACCTCTCCTCTAGAAACCATTTCCTCAACGACCTTCCGGAAGTATAAGTTGATCCGTTGTTCCACTCGGAAACCTAATTTAAAATTAACTTTGATGATGTCATCTTTCTCAATCACCGTTACTTTATAATCCATCGTATATGGCTCATCTAGGGTATCTACATGGACAAACCAATAAATATCAGCCTTTTTGGGGCGACGCTGGAAAATGGAATAAATGATTTTTGATTCAATATCGGTAACCCTACCCGCATTGGACATAAAAACTAAATGCGTGGCATATTTAGGAATCGTATCGTCATTACTTAAATCCTTTAAGGGCTCAATGTACTCCGACAATGGCTCGTATTCGGTCAATTTATTTTTAATGCGGGAAGCTCTAAACCAAACCCACATCACCAAAATAATCACACCTGCAATGAACAGAGAGACATAACCCCCATGGGAAAATTTCTGCAAATTAGCGACCAAGAAAGAGCCTTCTAAGGAGACATAGACCAATAAGAAAAGTAGGATCCACCACATATCTACCTTCTTTATATGAAGGTAATAAGCCATTAAAGAAGTGGTCATTAACATGGTCAAAGTAATCGCTAAGCCATAAGCAGCCTCCATGTTGGTGGATTCCTTAAACCATAATACAACACCTACGCAACCCATCCACAATAAAATATTGACGGAAGGTACATATAATTGACCCTTTTGATCGGATGGATAAACTAAGCGTACTTTAGGCCAAAAATTGAGTCGAATCGCCTCAGAAATCAAGGTAAAAGATCCCGAAATTAATGCCTGACTGGCTATCACCGCGGCAGCCGTAGCGACCATAATTCCAGAGAATAAAAATTCACGCGGAAGTAATTCGAAAATAGGTTTCCGTCCATCCAAGGTCATTCCTTGATGCGCTAAAAGCCAAGCACCTTGACCAAAATATTGAAGTAATAAGGTGATTTTGACAAAAATCCAACTTACGCGAATGTTTCCACGGCCACAATGTCCTAAATCGGAATACAGTGCCTCCGCTCCCGTCGTGCACAAAAATACGGCACCTAAGGCCCAAAATCCTGCACTTCCTGCCTGGTGCGTGGTTAATAATTCCCAAGCATACATAGGAGAAATGGCACGCAAAATACTCCAATCCTTTTGTATCCAGATGATTCCAAAAAGTCCCAGCATGGAAAACCATAAAAGCATGATCGGCCCAAATAACTTTCCTACCACCTTCGTTCCAAAAATTTGGAAAATAAAGAGAATGGTTAAAATAAATATGACCAGTGGAACCGTATCTGTAACATAAGGAGTGCCATCTGGATGATGAAGCATACGTAAACCCTCAACAGCAGAGGATACCGAGATAGGTGGTGTGATAATCCCATCCGCAAGCAATGCCGCCCCGCCAATAATAGCTGGCAAGGTCAACCATTTTGCATGACGCCTCACTAATGCAAAAAGGGCAAAAATTCCGCCCTCACCCTTATTATCTGCACGAAGAATTAATATCACATATTTAAGTGTAGTTTGTAATGTCAAGGTCCAAAAAATACAAGATAAGCCTCCTAAAACCGTCAAGGAATTGATGGGTTTATCATCTATGACCGCTTGCATCACATAAAGAGGAGAAGTACCAATATCTCCATAAATGATCCCCATGGCTACCAAAAGTCCAGCGGCCGTGAATTTATTTTTGTGTTTTTGTTCCATTATTAAAAATAGCGTAATAAAATTTTATTCAAATCGGAATTAATATGATTAGAATACAAGTTTTACAAAAAATTGTACTATTTGTTTGTAATTATTTAAATATTTCAAGAAACGGAGGCAAATATACCTTCAATTTTGATATATCAAATAGGGTTTTGATTTTTTCTTAACTGAGATGAGATAAGTGGCTGTTGGCCAGTAACTTATTGTATATAATAATACCCGAAAATAATGTTCATTTCATCTTCAGAAGTCAATCCAAAGCCTAATGGCTTATTGGTATTATTCACATAGGTAACCACCGAAGTCAATCCTTCCCCTTCTTTCAAAATAATCGGCTTGGTGTAGTTGACGACTTTAGGATGAGCCCAATCGTTGTCTTCGTAAATAATTTCCCCATCACGCGCTCCTCCCTTAATTTTAATTTGGAATAGTTTCCCTCTTTCATGCGTATGTGAGGTGAGTGACACAATCACAACCGATTTGCCAGAACCTTTGACAAAGCCATCAAAGTTATAAAAGTCCTTCGTAATGACGGTCGTTTGATTGGGGGGAAGCGTAAAACTAGAATTATTAAAGTCGATCATGCTAACCACATTTTTAACTTGTGATGCGGGAACCGTATAGAGATTCACATAGTTTTCTCCATATAAATTTTCTTTCGTTTTATTGAAATAATGGGGATTTAAATCAACCGAACTGTTCGCGGGAAGTCTTAGCGCAGTACCTTCTGGAAAAGAATAGTCTGAATTTGGATCCGTGCCTCCTCCTAAAAATATATGATTTGACATTTGAAAAACCGTTCCAACATTGAGTGAATTATCTAGATTCCTCAAGTCCCTTATTTCATCCATATTGGGTAAAAGAAGTTTTGATCTAAAATCATACACAACTAAATGATGGCTGTTGGTTCTCGATTTAAGTTTGATCCGAGAAATATAAACGGGTTCTGTGTTATTCAAAGGCCGACGAACAAAAATCTCACGTTCAAAATTAGGTGGGACAACGAATCGATCCACTTTCAATTGAAATCCAGTCTTTCCCTCTTTTGCTGGGGATTCCAAAGCTGAAAAATTAGTAGGCTCAGTGAAACTCGGCGTGGTGTCATCTAATAATTTAGCATCGACCACCTCCCCTTTATCTGGGGCACCTGCTTCAATCCATTTTTGGACGAAGTCTAATTGGCCTTTACTCACAGGTTTCCCTCCCAAAGGCATAGGAGCTGCATAATTAGCCGCCGCATGATGACTTAAATCCCAGTTTAATTTATGAAATAATAGACTTTCGGCCGATGAAAATTTCTTAACCCTTTGAAGTTTGTTGGCTACGGCAACCGAATTTTTGGGAGTAGTTCCAATTAAATTTCCGTACGCAAGTCCTTTCGTTAACACTAATCCATGCTGAGCATATGAGGCATCTTGAATAGATAAATGGCATCCAGAGGTAGCGCAACTGGGAGTTAATAATTTATCTTGCAATAAGTCAAAGGAATTAATCGTTGCAGTTTGAGAAATGGGGCTAACCGGCACATCGACAGCAGATTTGCTACAAGCAAATAAACTCATGGCCGATAAAATAACAAATAATGTATTTTTCATTTTAAGGTATAGTGGTCTAAAGATTCTCCAGGTATTATGGTTAAAACTTGGGTCAAAACTAATAAAACTAATTTCCTTGAAGCAATCCACAGAGGTAATTTATTTAAAGTGGCAAATTCTTCCAAGGTTATCGTAGGGGTATTTCGTAAATATTCCATCAACCACCGCTCAGAATCTCCATAGGAAAACTGAATTCCCTCTTGGTTTTCACGCCTCAAAATCTGCTTCATTTCCTTACTTGCCTGCACTGTCCTGTCTTTAATCCGAACAAAGCACTGCGGATGAGAATCGGTACTTAGTTGGACAAAGTGCGGTTTATCCACACTTTCAAATACTTGATAAACTAAAACGGTCCGACCATTTTCCAAAGAAATTGGGTAAGCAGTATATGAAAAAGCAGGAAAGCAATATTTTTCAATGGCACGCTCTAATAAATATTGTTCTTCTTCGGCAAACTTAAGGCCTTCGATTTGACCTTCATCCGACACCCCTAAAAATAAATGGCCTCCATCCGTGTTAGCAAAGGCCACCAATTCCTTGATAATCTTCTCAGGAAACTTCACCTTCATCTTAAATTCAAGCCGTTGGCCTTCTCCATGACGAACCAAATTTTTTAGATTTCTCAAATCTAAAAAATCATTTTCATGTCCCCAATTAGTGGATTCCAATAAAATTTCTGATCCCGATCTCATAGGCTATTAAACTCATTTCAATTTACAAAAGTTTTCAAATTAAGCGATTAACGAAAAAATATTTTTGCTTAGTATAGTTATTCAATAGACATTGTGTATTTTTGTCAAAATTTAAAAAAATGGAACTCGAATCCTTAGGAAATTCCCTTATGAATTTGCCATTAGAAGACCGATTAAGTCTTTTAACGTCTACCTATTCGAAAGATGTCATTGCATTTTCAAGCTCTTTTGGGCAAGAAGATCAGGCCATAACCCATGCGATAGCCACTCAAAAATTACCCATAAAAATTTTCACCTTGGACACAGGAAGACAATTCCAAGAGAGTTATGAGTTGATGGACCTGACGAAAAAAAAATATCAACTCGACTTAATTACCTATTTTCCTAATCTTGTTAAAACTGAAAAATTGGTGCGTGAAAAGGGATTTAACTCTTTTTATTCGTCGGTGGAAAACAGAAAAGAATGCTGCTTTATTCGTAAAATGGAACCATTAGCCAGAGCTTTGGAGGGTGTCAATATTTGGATCACCGGATTACGTGCTGAACAATCTGAAAATAGGGCCCATATGCCCATTGTTGAATGGGATGAGTCTAGGAATTTAATCAAGGTTAATCCGCTCATCGATTGGAGTTTTGAAAAATTGAATGCCTACTTAGTTGAACATAAAATCCCACAAAATCCTTTGCATAAAAAAGGGTTTATTTCCATTGGATGTGCCCCATGTACGAGGGCAATAGGACCAGATGAGCACCCAAGAGCGGGACGCTGGTGGTGGGAAAATTCTCAAAAAGAGTGCGGATTACATGCCTAAAATATAAAAATGAGTATAAAAATGTCAGCCATTCACGATAAAATAGGTCAATTCCCGAGAGAACTTGAGGATGAATCGATTTACATCATGCGCGAAGTTGCCGCTCAATTTGAGCGCCCTGCATTATTATTTTCGGGTGGAAAAGATTCTATAACGTTGGTTCGCTTAGCACAGAAAGCCTTTTTCCCTGGAAAAATCCCCTTCCCTTTAGTTCATATTGACACAGGACATAATTTCCCTGAAACGATTGAATTTAGAGATTGGTTGGCCAAAGAAACGGGAGCCGAACTCATTGTTCGCTATGTTCAAGATTCCATTGACCAAGGAAAAGCCAAAGAAGAAAGCGGAAAATACGCCTCCAGAAATGTATTGCAAACGGTTACTTTACTTGATACCATAGAAGAATTTAAATTTGACGCCTGCATCGGTGGGGCAAGACGTGACGAAGAAAAAGCACGAGCAAAAGAGCGTATATTTTCCGTTCGAGATGATTTTGGCCAATGGGATGCCAAGCGCCAAAGACCTGAATTATTTGACATGCTAAACGGTCGTATTTCTGTCGGCGAAAATGTGCGTGTTTTTCCGATTTCCAATTGGACAGAATTGGATGTTTGGAATTACATCAAAGAGGAAAAAATGGAAATACCGAGCATCTATTTTGCGCACCAGCGACAAGTCATTCAACGCGATGGGATGCTTTGGGCTGATTCAGAACATTTGAATAAAGAGGCGGATGAAATTCCATTTGAGACTACGGTAAGATTTAGAACGGTGGGCGATATGACATGTACGGCTGCGGTTAGTTCACATGCGGTAGATATCGATGTCATTATCGAAGAAATTCTTTCTGCAGAAATTTCAGAAAGAGGAGCCCGCATCGATGACAAAAGGTCGGAAGCGGCGATGGAAAAAAGAAAACAACAAGGTTATTTTTAATTAGAGATGGATATTTTACGCATAGCAACAGCCGGTTCAGTAGATGATGGAAAAAGCACATTAATCGGCCGCTTGTTGTATGAAACAAATTCGATTACCAAAGATAAAATTGAAGCGCTTGAAAGTGCGTCAAAAAGGAAGGGCTTGAATTTTCTAGACCTTTCATTGCTGACGGATGGCTTAATTGCTGAGAGAGAACAGGGTATTACGATCGACGTGGCAAATATTTATTTTTCTACGCCAACCAGAAAGTACATCATTGCAGATACACCCGGCCACATAGAGTACACTAGAAATATGGTGACTGGCGCTTCCAATGCAAAGGTTTCGTTGATTTTAGTGGATGCCCGACAAGGCATTGTGGAGCAAACTGCGAGGCATTTATCCATCGCTTCTTTATTGAGAATTCCGAAGGTGATCATATGTGTCAATAAGATGGATTTGGTTCAATATGAGGAATCAAAATTCAATGAGATTCAACATAAATTATCCGAGTTAGTTAGCAAAACGACCTTCAAAGGCCAAACCGTTTCATATTTACCTATCTCTTCGTTGTTTGGACAAAACATTACGAAAAAGGCGGTTGACATGCCATGGTTCAACGGAAATACATTATTAGGCGAACTAGAAACGTTTGAATTTGCGGAAACATTAGCCCAAGCGCCCGCCCGTTTTCCGGTCCAATTTGTCGTTAGACCCATGACGGAAGCCTATCATGATTACAGAGGATATGCAGGTAAAATAAGTTCTGGAACATTTAAAGTGGGCGATGAAATTCGCGTTTTACCTACGGGACAAACAAGCACCATCGCCACGATTGAAAAATTTGAAAATTCATTAGAACAAGCCATCGCTGGGGAATCCATCGTCATGACCCTGTCGAATGATATTGATATTTCTAGAGGAAACTCCATCGTATTGGCCTCAGAAACTGACGTGCCTTCATTAAAAGATTTCTCGGCGCATGTTTGTTGGCTCGATCACCAAGCCCTAAGCCCAGGAAAAACGTATCTATTACAACATGGCATTCATGTCACCAAAGCAAAAATTACACAAATAACGGAGCGACTTGACGTAAGCCAACAAACATCCGAGACTGAAGTTGGCCAATTAAATTTGAATGAAATAGGGAAGATTTCCTTACGAACAGCACAGGCCATTTCAGCTGACAAATACGCCGATAATCCATCCAATGGGTCCTTTATCTTGATTGACGAATTTTCGAATTCGACGGTTGGCGTAGGCTTTGTCGACTAATTATTCGAATTTTTTGGGTGCATATAAAAATCCAAAGGCCTCAGCTCCTTCTTTTGTGTGCACCTCATGATGCACGTAATGGGCCTTCATAATACGCTTCATGTATTTACTAGTCGCCTTGTATTTTATTTTAATTCTGCGATGTACAATGATATCATGAAATATAAAATAAAATATTCCATAGGTTGCAATTCCTAAGCCGATCCAAATCAGGGGCCAAAAAGGAGGAAATTCCGCTCCTATTATAATGGTCAAGGTCGATGCAATCCCAAAAACCACCGAAAAAAGGTCGTTTTTTTCCAACGGATTTTTGTGGTGTACGTGATGTGATTCGTGCCAGCGCCACATAAATCCATGCATAATGTACTTATGTGTAAACCACGCGAAAGCTTCCATGGACAAAAAAGTACCTAACCAAAGGGATAATGCTATAATTTTCATTTCAATTCAAAACCGAAATTACATGGAATTGTTTTAAAAATCCACCTCTTCCTTTGATTGAAAACAATTATCTTTGTAGGCTTGTTGGCGTTTGAGCTAATGGGCATTCGGGCAAGCCAAACGCCTGCAAATTAATTTACTTTATGATTGACAAAAAATATGCTCCTCAAGAAATAGAGCAAAAATGGTATACTTATTGGCTAGAAAATAAATTATTTTCTTCTAAACCTCATCCAGAAAAAGAGGCTTATACCATTGTGATTCCTCCACCTAATGTAACGGGCGTTTTACATATGGGCCATATGCTCAATAATACCATTCAGGATGTATTGATCAGAAAAGCGCGCATGGAAGGCAAAGAGGCTTGTTGGGTTCCTGGAACAGACCACGCTTCCATTGCCACTGAGGCTAAGGTAGTTGCCATGCTGAAGGAAAAAGGCATTGAAAAAAAGGATATTTCTAGAGAAGAATTTTTGGCTCATGCGTTTGAATGGAAAGAAAAATATGGGGGCATTATTTTAGACCAATTGAAAAAACTTGGGGCCTCGTGCGACTGGGATAGAACTCGATTTACGATGGAGCCATCTCTTTACCAAGCGGTGATTGATACCTTTGTTAGGCTTTACAATAAGGGTTTGATTTACAGAGGAGTTCGAATGGTCAATTGGGATCCGGCTGGAAAAACAGCGGTTTCAGACGAAGAAGTAATACACAAGGATGTTCAAGCAAAATTATATCACATTCAATATCCATTTGTGGATGGATCGGGGCATTTAACGATTGCTACTACGAGGCCTGAAACGATTATGGCCGATGCGGCCATTTGCGTTAATCCTTTAGATGAGCGATATATCAAATACCACGGGAAGAAAGTTTTTATCCCCTTAATTAACCGAGAAATAAGTATCATCGCGGATGAATATGTGAGTTTAGATTTTGGTACTGGTTGTTTAAAAGTTACTCCAGCGCATGATTTAAATGACTATGAGTTAGGAATCAAACACAAATTACCTGTGATTGACTTACTCAATGACGATGGAACCTTAAACGAAAAAGGCGTTTTATTTGTAGGATTAGATCGTTTCGAAGCTCGAAAAAGAATAGTCAAGCAATTGACAGAAGAAGGATTTTTGGTTAAAACAGATGAATATAAATCGACTGTCGGCACCTCTGAAAGAACCGGCGCGGTAATCGAGCCCAAACTATCCTTGCAGTGGTTTTTGAAAATGGAAGACTTAGCCAAACCGGCTTTGGAGCATGTCATGAATGATGACATACAATTACATCCGGCGAAATTCAAAAATACATACCGCTCATGGATGGAAAATGTACATGACTGGTGTATATCAAGGCAGTTGTGGTGGGGCCAACAAATTCCTGCCTTCTACATGGAGGACGGAACGTTGATCGTGGCTAAGGACAAAAAGGAAGCCTTGCGAATTGCACGCGATAAATATCAGTTATATGCTTTAGTTGAGGATGATTTAACGCAAGATCCAGACGTATTGGATACTTGGTTTTCTTCATGGTTATGGCCGATCTCCGTTTTTGATGGAATAGAAAATCCTGATAATGAAGAGATTAACTATTACTATCCTACGAATGATTTAGTCACAGGGCCCGATATCCTATTTTTCTGGGTGGCGAGAATGATTATGGCGGGCTATGAATGGCGAGGCGAATTACCATTCAAAAATGTGTATTTAACTGGAATTGTCCGGGATAAACAGGGGCGAAAGATGTCCAAATCCTTAGGTAATTCCCCAGATCCTTTAGAATTAATTGAACGATTTGGTGCTGATGGCGTACGGTCCGGACTTTTATTTTCTGCACCCGCTGGAAATGATTTGTTGTTTGACGAAAAGCTTTGTGAACAAGGCCGTAATTTTTCAAATAAGATTTGGAATGCATTCCGACTTTTAAAAGGGTTAGATGTTGTCGAAGGAAAATCCCTACCTGAGCATTTGCTTGCAACGGAATGGTTGTCGACCCGAATTTCTTTGACCATAGATGAAGTTCAAGATCATTTCAGCAAATTCAGAATTTCGGATGCGCTCTTAAGTATTTATAATTTGGTATGGGATGATTTTTGTGGCAAGTATTTGGAGATCATTAAGCCTGCTTATCAGACCCCCATTCATGCCGATACATTAAAGGATGCATTCCAAATTTTTGACCAATTAATGAGATTGCTCCATCCGTATATGCCATTTATCACGGAGGAAATTTGGCAGGCCATCGATGAGCGTGAAGCCAATTCAAGTATCTGTAAAGCGCCATTCCCGAAATCGACCAAAATTAATGCTGCATTAATCCAGCAATTTGATACGGTTTTTGAGGTGGTCACAAAAATCAGGGAGATCCGAAATTCAAAACAATTATCTCCAAAATTAGCCTTAACCTTAGAAATAAAAACAGGCGATCGCTCATCCTATGACCCTTTGAAAGCGATTCTTTCTAAATTGGCCAACTTAGAATCCATTCTATATATAGACCAAGCGAATTCAGAAGCCCAAACTTTTGTTGTCCGCTCAGATCAATTTTTTGTGCCTTTGCAAAAAGAGGAAAATCAAGAGGAATTAAAGGAAGAATCTGAAAAGGAATTAGTGTATTTGGAAGGGTTTAAAAAGTCGGTCGAAGCGAAACTAGCCAATGAGAAGTTTGTTCAGAATGCAAAACCTGATTTGGTCGAACGTGAAAAACAGAAATTATCGGATACCGAGAATAAAATAAAATCGCTGAGGGAGATTTTAGCTAGATTTAATTAATGAGACCCTATTTATTGATCCTTTTTACGATTTTAACCTTTGCGGCTTGTGGGCCTAAGAAGCAAAAAGAAGCCGAATTGCCGAAAATCCAATTGGATTTCATGCGATTTGACCGATTGCTGGCTGAAGCAAAAAGCGTCAAGGAAATTGACAGCCTTTTGAAAAAAAATCCAGAAATCACGGTCGGATATTTCCATTGTGTACCTGAAAAAATTCCTTTTCTGGCCAAAGATTTATTTGCACTATTTCAAAATCCAGAATTAAAGAGCTTTTACCAGCAAAGCCAAAAACCTGAATTTTATGGTGGTAATCAATTAGAAATTGACTTACAAGCTGCTTTTCAGGAAATCCACAATCAATTTCCTCAAACAAAAGTTCCCAAAATACGAACCGTTTTTTCTGGATTTGGTGGAATTGGGAGTGAGTTTGCGGTCCAACATCTGTACGTAACTGACACGCTGATCGTCGTGGGCTTAGATTTTTTTATGGGGAAAAAGGGAAAGTATAGCCCTCCCAATGTGTATGAATATCAGTTGCGTAGATTAGAGCCGAAGGCATTGGTAGGACAAATCGTATTGCAATATTCCGCATTTTTTAATCAACAAGATTCGGAAGATCATACCTTATTGAGTGATATGATTTGGTATGGAAAGGGATTTGTGTTCACAAAAAAAATCTTGCCTTCATTGCCCGATAGCCTTTTGTTTGGGTATACAGGTAAGGAATTAGCCGAAACGGAGGCATTTCAATCGGAAGTTTGGGAACATTTCATAGACAATTCCTTGTTATTCAAAAAGGAGGAATATATAAAAGCGAAGTATATAGGCGAACGTCCCAAAACACCTGAAATAGGACCTGCCTGTCCAGGATCCATCGGAAGATGGCTCGGCTGGCGCATGGTAGATTTATATAGTAAAAAAGATAGTCAGATAAGCTTACCTAAATTAATGGCTAATAAAGAGGCCAATAAGATTTTTTTAGCTTCAGGATATCGAGGCAAATAGTAAAATAAAGCATGGCAAAAAGACACGAAAAGTTTGGAGCGGGGATTGATCCTAAAGATTCCGTCAAGGTGACGAAGAAAAACCTTTCTAAGGCGATAAAGATTTTTAGGTTTGTCATTCCGTATAAATGGACATTTGTGTTGGGCATGGTTTTCTTGTTACTCTCCAACATGACCACGCTTAGTTTTCCATTATTGATCGGTGAAATGACGAAAGTGATCGAGGGAAAATCAAAATTTCAGATCAATGAGGTAACGCTTTTTTTCTTTGCCATTTTAATTATCCAGTCCATCCTATCATTTTTTAGAATTTACACCTTTGCGCAAGTATCTGAAAAAGCCATGCGCGATGTGCGGCAAACTTTATATGCCAAGATCATTACGCTACCCATTTTTCATTTTGAAAAAAGACGCGTAGGAGAGTTAATGAGCCGCATCACATCCGATATTACGCAGTTACAAGATGTGTTGTCAATCACCTTAGCTGAATTTTTTAGGCAAATATTTACCTTAGTAGGTGGTGTCGCGTTGATTACTTATCTGTCTTGGAAGTTGACGCTCTTCATGTTAGCCACCTTTCCCCTACTCGTTATTTCAGCCATAGTCTTCGGAAAATTTATTCGTAAGATTTCAAAAAAGGCGCAGGATGAATTAGCAAATACCAACATTATCGTGGAAGAAACCTTTCAATCGATTCAGGCGGTAAAAGCATTTACCAATGAAAAGTATGAGGTTAACCGGTATACCAATTCACTTAATAAAGTGGTTAATGAAGCTTTGAAGGCTGCAACGCTTCGTGGAGGTTTTGTCAGTTTTATCATTTTTGCATTGTTTGGAGGGATTGTTGGCGTTGTTTGGTACGGGGCCCAACTTGTCGCCCAGGGAGATTTGATCTTAGCAGATTTATTGACTTTCATTTTTTATACCGCATTTATTGGCGGTTCGGTGGGAGGCTTGGGTGACATATATGCCCAATTACAAAAGACGATTGGCGCATCTGATCGAATATTAGAGATATTAGGGGATCCATCAGAGGTGGATATATATGAAAATGAAACGAAGGCTTCATTGGCTTTTGGTGCTATTGACCTTCAAGACATTCATTTTTCATATCCAAGTAGGCCCAGTGTAGAAATTTTAAAAGGCATAAGTTTTACGATTGAGCCTGGTCAAAAGATAGCCATTGTGGGGACTTCAGGTACAGGAAAATCTACATTGGCCCAATTGATGATGCGATTCTATGAACCTAGTCAGGGAAAAATCATGATGGGCGATTATACCATTCAAGATATGCCGGTGGGCGATTGGAGAAAAATGGTGGCCTTAGTTCCCCAGGAGGTATTATTGTTTGGAGGAAGTATTCGAGAAAATATTGCGTATGGAAAACCGGGAGCATCTGAGCAGGAAATTCAACAAGCTGCTGAGCAGGCATATGCCAAAGAGTTTATCGAATCATTCCCTGAAAAATATGATACGTTGGTAGGCGAACGAGGCGTAAAGCTTTCAGGGGGGCAAAGGCAACGAATAGCCATTGCTCGAGCCATCTTAAAAGATCCTAAATTTTTAATCTTGGATGAAGCCACCAGTGCCCTAGATTCTGAATCAGAAAAGTGGGTACAATCGGCATTGGAAGAATTAATGAAAAATAGAACCAGTTTGATCATCGCACATCGCTTGTCGACCATCAGGTCTGCCGATAAGATCATTGTGATGGAATCTGGCAAGATTGTCGAGATGGGTTCACATGAAAATTTGATGGCAAAAAAACAGGGTGTTTATCAAAAAATGGTCAAATTGCAAACTGAAAATTTATAAATACCAATCTTGGACACGTTAGAAGGACATTTAACAGATTTCAAATTAAGACCTACTGCCTGCAGAATAGAGGTGCTGAAGGCATTTGAAGGAGTCGGATTTGCTTTGAGTCAAGGAGATATTGAGTTGAAATTACAAGCCGCTTTTGACCGAGTGACCATTTACCGAACGCTTAAAACTTTTTTAAGTCAAGGGTTAATCCATAAAGTTTTAGATGATCAAGGCGGTGCAAAATATGCACTTTGCAAAGATTTATGCCACCAGGGCGAACATGTTCACCAGCACGATCATGTACATTTCAAATGCAATGCATGTGGTCAAACAATCTGTTTGGAGCAAGTCATCATCCCAAAAATTCAATTGCCTGATAAATTCTTAAAGCAAGAAAGTAGTTTACTCATCCAGGGAGTCTGCCAGGATTGTAATATTGCTTAAGGTTTTAGAAAATCTTTGACGGCATTGATGGCCAATGAATTAATCATATATCTTTTTTGCCTACGATCTAAGTCTGAATCTTGCCGTTGGATCGTATCGTGGCAATTGGTCAGTAAGGCTAGCTTAACATTTGCTTCCTTGACAATAGCGCTTCTTTTATATCGCTGCGCATCATGAGCCAAAGTCGTTAATCCTAAAATTGAATTTGTCTCATCCACATCAATTCCCCCAGTTGCATAGGTCTCAACCAATCTTTTTAACAAAACTATGGTAGTTTCATTGACCAAACTACCTGAGAACTTTAATTCATTGGCATACTTAAATCGCTTAAAAAATAATGATTTCCCTTTTTTAAGTATCCACCAAACGATAAGCGAAATAAGCACTAAGCATAAATACCATTTGAACATTTCAGATTGGTACCAAATTTCTTCGTTGATAAAGCCAACGGATTTTAAGTTTAAAAATAAAGCATCAATGTTCTCCAATTGACCATCCACATACACAACCTTCTCACTTTGATTAGGTCTAATATTTAAAACAAGCTCTTTATTTCTTAACACCTCATTCACATTATTTTCATGAGGGTAAATACTAAATTTAGTAAGTCTATTGGAGTTGTCTTTGAAATTAAACATCTCCAAAGTCCTTGCATTAATTGCATAATATTCTTGAAATCCAGAAAAAGGAATAGCAGGCATGATAAAATATTTGCCCGTAAAATAATGCCCATTATGGGGATCAGGATTCGTTTTATCAAACAATTCTAAGAAAGCTTTTGAATATACCGATCCCCTTTGAGACCATTTATTACTTTTAAATGAATAGGTATAAATGGCTTTGTCTCTAAAAAAAGTACCGTTATTTTTATTAACATCATGGGAGTAATTCATAAATGAAATTAACTCATCTTTTTCGGGAATATATGCCACAAATCCTCCATAAATACCTTGAGGAGGGGTTCCGGTAGAAGAGTAGGCCTCCCATTCTTTGCTCTTTTCATCAAAGTAAATGATGTGATTATTGGTCCGCCAAAAACCGTATCCCCCAGCAGAGTGAAGCACTCCTTTCCGAAAAAAATGATACGCATGGCAATTATCGCCTCGATAAAAAGTTTTATCCACGCGATTAAAAATCATTGATTTTAAATCTAACCTGTAAAACTGATTGGTGCAGT
>JBIKRO010000025.1:0-33109 GCA_044349095.1 Aquirufa sp.
TGATTGTTGGCTTATACAAAAGCTTGTGCAAATCAAGCAAGCCTTCTGTTTTACCAAGACCAGAGTACTTGCCTTCTAATCCTTTTTCAGACACAACTAATTCCAATTTGTCGTTTTTGTTAAACATCAAATAAGCTGTTTCAATTTTATTTCCGTATTCTTTTTTGCCAGTGGCGCCAATTGTATTTTCATTTTGATCATTCAAAATAATATGCACTTTTTTATAATGATATACAACGGCTTTGTATCCATCAGCCTGATTGAATAAAATATCAAATGGTTTGCCCATTCTTCTGGTTACATCTTGAAAATTCATACCAGCATTCAAATCAGCCAAATCATCAGAACTTACAAATGAAACAAGTTTAATAGGATTAGGTTTTTCCCTATCATCACGCTCTTTCAAAATTTCTCTTTTCAAGTCAGACTCAACGTCCATTACTTTTGCTTCAGTCTCGATTAATGGTCCGGCAGCAGGTATATTCAATACTGCAGGTCCGCCACCACAAGATGAAAGGATAAAAATTGAAGAGGCAAAAAGAATTAATTTTTTCATTTTGATATATATTAAGGTTTATAAATTAATAATTAGCTAATGATGTAACCTCGGCTGGCGTTAAAGCTCTATTGTAAATTCGTACATCGTCTATAATACCGCTGAAATATTCTTTAATGTTTGAAGATGGTGGTGTCTCAATTCTAGCTGCAATCGATAATATATTCGGAACAATATCTACTCTAGTCGGCTTAGAACTAATTTGCATACCAAATGAATAATATCGTATATTAGTTCCATCAAAGGTTATTGTAATTTTATCCCAACTATTTGTTGCATCATTTGTGTAGTACCACATAACCCAATCATTATTCCAATGATAATGCATTAAAGATTGATATGTTTTATTATTTACTACAGAATTGGTTAGTTTAACATAATTTGCTTGAGAATTAGTGCCACTTTTACCATATCCAACTAACATCGAATTTATTACCCATTTTGGCGCATTAAACCAAAAAGATATAGTGTAACCTGAATTACCTGAGGACAGATTTTTAGGATTAACAACACTCAAATAATCACTCAAGCCGTTGAAATAATAAGCCGAATTTCTAAGGCCAGTACGTCCGCTGAATAAACTAGCATTTCCTTGTAGATTATTACCACTACCACTGTAATCTAAGCCGTTTCCATTAAATGGATAATAAGCTACCAAACCATTTTTAAGCGTCGAGTTATCTGCAGGAAAAACAAAAGATTTTTCAGCACCATAAATGATCGATTTAATTGTTTTTGCGTAGGTCCTGTAATAATATCTTTGACCAGGAATTAAGTCCAACATATTTACCGTGCTAGAACCAGTAGCTGGTATATTACTCCAAGTACTAGAACTTTCTAAGGTTGGGGTTGTCGACAAGGACCAACAAATTCCCTTTTCCGTAATTGCATCACCATCACTGGAAATTACTACTAAAGCAGCAGATGCTTTAGTTGGCCCGGATAGTGAAGGGTCCGTAACGCTAACTTCATTTTTATTTCCCTTTCCTTCAGGAATTGAATCATCCTTTTGACAACTTACAAAAATTGTTAGAATGATAAATAAAGAAAGATTTTTATACTGACTCATATCTAAAAATTTAATCCTAAGCCAATTTGAAGGTCTGAAAAATTATTTGACGCTCCACCTAAAATACCTAAGACACTGTAGTTTAAATTAAAATTAACTGGCCCAGATAATATCATTAAGCCAGATTCCAATTCAAGACCAGTATTACTACTTTTCTTGTTAATTGCCCAAGATTGACCTATGGATTTGCCAATTTGTGAATAACTATACTCATTAACGGACCAAAGCAATTTTCTTTGCCCATAGCCCGCACCTAAAGTCCAATAAACATCTTTTGAAATTCCAATCAAAAGTCCACCGGTAACTGATAAGCGTGAGGTTGAGCTTTCTGATCCAAATAAATAATAAGATTGATTAGAGTCATAACTTTTCAACTTATTAGTAGCTTCATCTACCTCATATTTAGAACTAACAGAAGAAGCCAAGCCCATTTTCCCTGAAATATACCATCCATTTGAATTTCCCACTTGTCCTATAGATAATGACAAAGTTTTGGAAGTTTGTTTTGCTCCCACGTCAAAAGGAGATATGCCAATTTTTACGAATGTTTTATTTTGGGGAATTCTCTTTTCTGCGGCAGGGTTTTTTACTTCAGCCATTTTAGATGGACTTTCCTTCGCCAATTTTAAGGGGGTCTCTGAAGGTTTATTATTGACTATTTTTTTCTCTGGCTGAGGTCTTTGCTCTTGAACTACTTGAGCTTGTATTTTTTGTGATTCAACTTTAGGTGCTGGCTTCGGTTTTGCTTCAACTACCTTTTTTTCCTGTACCAGTTTTGGCCTTTCAGAGGTTTTAACTGTTTGAGCTGTTGGCTTTGAAGCGGCAGGCTTGGCGGTTTGTTTTAATTTTTCAGCCGATTCAACTTTTTTTGAGCTAGGAACAATTGGATCTGGCATAGCCGGAGGAACATAAGTGCCTAATCGCCCAACAGGCATGGCTGAAATTTTAACTTCATAACCACCTCCATTTAAATTTAAATTTTCAGTACTAATTTGAAATTGTTTATTGCTACCAGGTGAAATTCCGTCTAGCTGACTACTTAAATTACTAAGTGGAACCGACAAAATTTTTCCAGTAGCCGCATTTTTTATGCCTACATTTAATTTATAAACATCTTTTTTCTTTCCTTCTAAATTATAAACTACCAAAATGGATTTATTTGAACTATTATACCCCATTCTGATTGAATTCACAGGCTCACTTTTACAATTCCATAATAAAATTGTAAGACCTATGTAAAAGAAATATTCTTTTATTTTTTTGAACAATACCATTTTAAAAACTTAATTGAACAAATAAAGCAAACTATAGCATTATTTAAGCTTTCTAAAAATTAAAAATTTATTTAACGGTATTTATTTTATTTAACGGTCAAGTTTTCTAGTTTGATATCTACCAAAAACTAATTTTGAAACAAAATTTAATTCACCAACCCATTGATTAAAGATTCATAGCCTATTTTATTGATACACAGACCTACAAAATATAATAATTTACCCCTAATTTAAGAGTCAAAGATCAATGAATTGAGATGAAATAAATTAAAAACATGCTTTATTAAATATGAAATTTGAATTACTTTGGAATAAATAAACTCTATTTAAATTTAATACTATGAAAAATTCCTCTAGAAGAAATTTCTTAAAATCAAGCTCATTAGGCACAATAGGACTAATGGGTGCTGCGAAAGAAAGAAATCAAACACAAACCTCCCCATTAAAAAAACCATTGAATGCGAAGGCAAAATCCAAAAGGGATTTAATGGAAGACGTATTGCAAAAAGGATCCAAATCAGATTATGTACCCGCAGGATTTTTCATGCACTTTAATAAAAAGGGTGACGAGGCGGTTAAAGCCCATATGAATTATTTCAAAGCGACTCAAATGGACTTTGTCAAAATTCAATTTGACGGAATGAGTCTTCCGCTGAACGAGCAAATAAAAACAGCGAAAGATTGGTATAAGCAGCCGATTATGCCAGAGTCGTTTTTTGAGCCTATCCTATACGTCATTAAAAATCTAGTTAAAGAAGCAAAATCTGAGGCTATGATTATACAAACACTTTACTCGCCATACCAAATGGCCAAGCAAGCCGTGCCCTGGGAATTGCTTGTTAAACATGTCAAAGAAGATCCAGAGGCAGTGTGTCGCGGCATGGAAAATGTAACTCTTTCCATTTTAAATTTCGTTCAAGCCGCTGCTAAATTGGGAGTCGATGGATTTTATACCTGTGCGCAAGGTGGGGAAACAAATCGCGTGGCCGACTACCAATTATTTAATCGGGCGATTAAAAGTTTTGATATGCTTCTTTACAAAGAAGTGTCCCAATTAGTTCCCTACAACATCCTCCACATCTGCGATTACGATGGTGAATATGAGGGATTTACCCCTCGTTTCCAAGATTATCCTGGTCAAATAGTTAACATCCCCCTGCAAGCGGATGGAAAAGCTTTGACCTTACAAAAAGCCTCTGAAATCTTTGACAGACCTGTTATGGGGGGATTAGATCGACATGGTGTTATCTCAACAGGAACCGTGGACCAAGTTAAAAAAGCTACGATGGACTTGTTGAAAAATGCCCCTAATCGAGTGATTTTAAGTGCCAATTGCACCGTTAGCAATACCACACCCATCGAAAATTTAAGGGCTGCTATTCAGACGGCACATGAATTCAGAAAAGGATAAACTTCAAACCCATTAACCGATGATCAAAAAAACACCCCTTTTCATATTTTTCATCCTAACAGCATTAAATGTTTGGGGACAAAATTCCACTAAAAAACCCAACATACTTTTTATTGTTGCAGATGATTGGTCGAAGCACGCCGGAATCTTTGGCGATCAAGTTGTTAGGACACCTAATATCGACCGATTAGGAAAAAATGGTTTGATTTTTGACCAAGCGTTTTGTTCGGCTGCTTCATGCAGTCCTTCCAGAGCCAGTATTTTAACCGGGAAGCATCCCCACCAAATCGCGGAAGGAGGAAATTTATGGGGAAGTCTTCCCGTAAGTATCCCAAATTTTGTCAGCCTCATTCAAGCATCAGGTGGGTTTGTAGGTAGTGAACAAAAAGGCTGGGGCCCAGGAAATTTTAAAATAGGTGGATACCAAGACAATCCGGCAGGGAAAAATTTCAAAAATTTTGAAGAATTTTTAGGAGCAAAACCAAAAGATAAACCTTTCTTTTTTTGGTTTGGATCCATCGATCCCCACCGTGATTATGTCAAAGGAACTGGAGAACAAGCCGGACTAGATCCCCAAAAAGTGAAAGTTCCAGGGTTCTTGCCCGACACCGATGTAGTCAGAAAAGACATCTTAGATTACTATTTTGAAGTAGAACGATTTGATAGTAATGTGGGCAAATTAATCGCCACTTTAGAGTCAAAAGGCGAATTAGAAAACACGCTCATTGTCATCACAAGTGACAATGGTATGCCTTTCCCCAGAGCAAAAGCTACCTGCTATGACTCAGGGACCAATATACCTCTCATCATGTATTGGAAAGGCAAAATCAAGTCGGCCCGTTCAAGTGAATTAGTGAGTTTAATTGATTTAGCCCCTACCATGTTGGACGTCATGGGCATCGAAAAACCCGCTGATCTTCCTTCAAAGAGTCTGATCAATTTGATCAACGGTCGGCCAATAGCCCATAGAAGTGCCGTTTTTGTAGAAAGAGAAAGACATGCTAATGTAAGAAAAGGTAATTTGGGCTATCCAGTTCGAGGCATCAGAACCCAAGACTTTTTGTACTTGCGCAATTTTGAACCCAATCGTTTTCCGGCCGGTGATCCACAAAAATGGGTCGCCGTGGGCCCTTATGGCGACATAGACGATTCCCCATCCAAACAATTAATCATGTCAGATAGCGCCAATTACGCCTTCTTTTTTGACCGAACGTTGAAAAAAAGAGGTTTCGAGGAATTGTATGATTTGAAAAATGACCCGAGCCAATTGCATAATTTGGCCAACGAAAAACGATTTGACAAACAAAAAAATAAATTGAAAATAGAGTTGCAAGCTTGGATGAAGCGAACGAATGATCCTCGGCTTATTAACCCCAATACAAACCTTTGGGATAAATATCCGTATTATTGACCATGAACAAATCGATCAAAATTTTCTTGGCATTCCTATTTGTTTGCGGTTCTCTAATGACCTACGGCCAATCAAAGGTACCCGGAACGGTCATTGCCTACAGCCCCGCGGCGAGTGGTTTGTATATCGGATCGCCAAGTATTGTAGTGCTGGCCAACGGACATTATTTAGCTTCGCATGATTTTTTTGGGCCTAAATCCACGGAACATACCTCCGCAGTTTCACGCATTTATCGATCAAAAAACAAAGGTAAAACGTGGGAAATGATCAGTGAAATCAATGGCCAATTTTGGTCTAAATTATTTGTACATCAATCTCATCTATACCTGATGGGAACCCATAAGCATCATGGAAATGCCATCATCAGGCAATCCATGGATGAAGGGAAAACATGGACCAACCCGACAGATCCTGAAAATGGATTATTATTGGCCGGCGAATATCACTGCGCACCGATGCCCCTCATCATCCATGAGGGCCGTTTATGGCGAGGGATGGAAGATGCGATGGGGCCGATTAAAACTTGGGGGAAGCGGTACGGAAGTTTTATGATGTCCATTCCCGTAGATAAAAATCCGATGCAGGCGGCCAATTGGACAAAATCGAATGTCCTGGGATATGATTCAACTTTTTTTAATGGAGCATTTGGCGGTTGGATCGAGGGAAATGCAGTGGTCGGACCCGATGGAGGGGTGTGGAATATGTTGCGCGTCGACAATAAAAAAAGTCTACAAGAATATGCGGCGATGGTTAAAATTAGTGCCGATGGAACGCAGGCCTTTTTCGATCGATCCATGGGTTTTATCCCATTCCCTGGTGGATCAAAAAAGTTTACCATTCGATTTGACCCTAAAACCAAGCTTTATTGGACACTAAGTAATATTATTCCTGATGATGTCAAAAATGCCAATCCCGGTAAAAACCCGGCATCCATCAGAAATACCTTGGCCTTATGCTTTTCAAGCGACTTGAAAAATTGGCAATTAAAGAAGATTGTGTTCCAACATCCTGATGTGATCAAGCATGGCTTTCAGTATGTCGACTGGCTTTTTGACGGTAAAAATATTTTACTGGCTTGTCGGACTGCCTACGATGATGCCTTTGACGGGGCACATAATAATCATGATGCCAATTACCTCACATTTTTTCGAATCAAAAAATTTAGGAAATAAATTAGTGAGCCGTTTTATAATGCTCCAATAACAAATCACCTCCAAAATCATTTTTCAAATCCCGGATCACGGAATGAACATGGTTGGCATTATTTTGAGTATTATCATATTCAATCAACATAGAGGGGCCTTGAACCCGATAATAAGTACCCTTCCCAATCACGGGTTCCGTATGTCCAGCCCAAGCAAACCACAAGTTTTCAAGCCCTGCTTTTTGAATATCCTTCAACATGCTTTCGGCCAATAAATGCGAGTAACGAAAAACATATAGGCGAACAAGCGCAAGCATCATGGCTTTTTGCTCCTTATTTAAATCGCTGTATTTAACCCCTTTGGGGTCGCCGATGAGCGCACTTCTTTTGTCAAAAGTCAAAATATCTGGGTAAGCAACCGAGTCAATCATCGCCTGTTTAAACTGAACTTTATTCAAGGAATGCAACAAATCAAAACCTAAATCCGATTCCTCTTTTAAAATTTGGGTCCCCATCGCAGGCCCGCTAGGCACAATCGCTGGATTAGTGCCCAAGAACCCAGGCGTCCCTGAAACCAATAATTTCTGATCAAAAGAAAAATTAAATGAAATATGATGGCCTTCAAATCGCCATCCCCAGATATTCTTTTCAGAAGGTATTCCAAAAATAGTAAAATGGTAATTGCCCGGATCGCGGTATTTATCCTCTGGTTTTCTTTTTTCTAGTTCCTTTAGTATGGCTTCCAATTTGACGATATCGTTGGTCTTTTTATATGTTTGATCACTTAAGCAAATCTTCAACAAACCTAAACCTAATTCTATTTGCTCAGCAGACATTTCATTGAAAGTGACCCCTTTCCGCTTAATAGGCACAAAATGAAAATTGTATCGTTCGTTATTGTCAAATGGGAAAAGCGTTGAAAGCTTTTGCTCCTCCGTTAATAACGCGATAAAACGATTGGCTTGTTTAACGGCATTTTGGGCTAAACTTGAATGTACGAATGAGCCAAAAAGAAAAATGAATAGCAGTAATTTTTTCATATAGGTTTGTATTATGAACACAATATAGGATAATTTATTATGTAAAAATTACAAAAAATCTACAAATCCTTCGACTTGAATTTTTTAGCCGATAGTATAAATGGAATGACAGCCCATAAAATAAGCATGGAAAACGAGATCAAAATACCTTCCTGAGTACCAAAAAAATCCTTGAAAATAGCACCTGTATATCCCATTAATGCGGAAACGTCTAACTGCATCAATATCATAATGCGGGCTAAGTCGATGGGATTTAACATGCTGACCATTATCATCCCATGTTCAATGGGGTAATCCGAAAACTGAAAAACTAAAAAGAGAATTAGGCCATCAAATAAAATGGAATAAAATAGCCAAACAAGTACAGAAAAACCTATTCCCTTTGCTTTGTCGACAAACAATACAGCAGCCAATAAGGCAATCGCTGAAAAAATGAATGTCAATAAAAGTCCACAGGTAACCAGCAATACACCCACAAAATTGGGCTCAAATAAAAATATAACCCAACCCGCACCCAAAAAAAACGCAAGACCTAAAGAAGAAATGAGACCCAGAAACATGCCACGCCAAAGGGTTTTTCTTTGAATGGGTTGGCTAACGAGTAACTCGATAAATTCAGAACCTTGGTACATATAGATCGTTGAAAATATGATGCTAAATAAAGGGACAATCATTAAAATCAAGTTCAACATACTGAGGACTCCTTTGGAAGCCGTGTCCTCCAAACTGAAAACACTAAGTGATAATGCAAGTAAAATTATTGCATAAAAAAGTATCATTCGATTGCGGATGATGTCAGATAAGACATATTTAAATATTTTATTCATATCTCTCGGAATTTTTTCTCCAGTATTTTTGAAAGCTTTAATTCATGCGTTTCCGATTTCAAATCTTCTATGGATTTTTGAAATAAAATCGATCCCTCTTGCATGTAAACGACCTCACTTGCCAGTTCGTCCAACTCACTTAATACATGCGATGAGATGATGATCAATTTCCCGTTGGCCTTTTCTTTGATAATTTTTTGCTTTAAAATTTCGGCAGAAAGTGGATCTAGCCCAGCCGTAGGTTCATCTAAAATCAACACATAGGGACTAAATAAAAAGGCTAAACAGGCTCCTACTTTTTGTCGAGTTCCGCCAGAAAGAGTTCCCATGCGCTTATGATAAAGTTCTTTTATATGAAAACTTTTGATTAATTCTTCGTCTAATTCGGGCACATGTTCCCGCATGTCAATCATCATATCGATCACTTCGCCAATCGTCATATTTTCCGGATAACGGGTCATTTGAGGCATGAAGCCTATAAATCTCCGATATTCCCATTGGCCTAAAATGGATTCCCCCATAAATAATAGATCGCCTTTATCCACCTGCACCATTTGTAAAATAGATTTTAGCAAAGTGGTTTTTCCACTTCCGTTGGGCCCAATTAAGGCCACGCAGGATCCGGGTTTGAAAGCTAAGTCAACGTCTTTCAAGACTTCAAAATTGCCAAAACGCTTAAAAATATGTTGGACTTTAATCATATTACATTCGGTCTCATGAGTGGAAAATTATCTTTTAATAATTCAGGAGTTAGGCTGGGAATCAACTTTTCCGTTTTGTCCATTAGGGCCGCCATAAAACTTCTAAACATGATTAATGCGGTGGCATTTCGTTCCAGAATCACTGAAAATAAGCTGACGGGCCGATAAGGAATATCTCCAATGTGATCTACATTTAAATCATAGCCTTCATATTTATCCCAATAATTATGGTCGAAATTATTTAGCACCAAAGAGCCATTAGTACTCACGTCAAACGTATTTCCAATAAAATGATTGAGACGAATTTTGTTGTCAGCGCAACTCGCTTGTATTTTCAATCCCCACCCATTGCGTAAAAATTTGTTTTGATTTATTTGCAAACGATTGACTCCCTCCAAATAAATACCGGTCGTATTTTTTTCAAAAACATTGAAGCGAATATCTCCATCTGAGATTTCTTTCAACAAAATCCCATAGGATGCATCGCCCCAATTTTGCCTAAAAACATTGTAATACATGTTGACGTGATGCGAAAACATCACCGCTACGCCAGCTCCATTATCTGAAAAAACATTCTTTAAATAGGTGTCATGATTGGAAAACATAAAATGTAAACCGTAGCGTAAATTCCGAAAAGACCGATTATTCTTGATGACTGAATTTGTCACAAACTCAAAATAAATCCCATCACGATGACCTGTAATGACATTATCTGAAATGTGTAAGTTGTGGCTGTTCCAGCAATGAATCCCATTTCCACTCGCTTGCTCCTCCTTCCCTTTTCCTATAATCGTATTATTTTTAATGATACAATCAGAGCCATATTGTACGTAAATTCCAAAAAATGCATTGGTGATTTTATTGTTGGCAATGCGCACATGAGACGAATCATAAATTTTAATTCCCGCCAAATCTTGCAAGCTTGACGCCCCGGAATCCATAATATGGAAACCCATAATGGTCACATGTGAAGATTTGATGGATAAAACTTCATATTTTTTTTCTCCATCTAAAATGGGGAAATCAATCCCTATGAGGGTAATGGCTTTATCGACAATTAAGTTTTTCTCAAAATAATGGGCCCTTGAGACTAAAATGGTATCTCCATCGCGCGCCATTTTGATGGCTCGTTGGATGCTATGGGGATACGTTTTTTTGCTTACAACAATAGTCCTTGGCCAAACTTCATGAAAAGTGCCGATTAAAAAAGACAAGTAAAAAACTACTTGAAATAATCTTCTCATGGATGTAAACTTTCCCAATTTATTTGCTCACCCGGCAGCGATTTTGCTAATTTTTTCAAGTCGGCCAATTGGGAAAATGCAGCTACATTTCCTTGCATAGGACTTATCAAATAGGTGCTAGCAAAAAAATAAGCGCTTTTCGCTGGCGTAAGGGCATGTTTTCCGGCAAAATCACTGACATAAATCTCTTTCACATTGGCATCCCCTTGAGTCATAATTAAGTAATTCTTCATGCATTTTACATCATCAAAAGTCAAGCTTCGACCTTTATTGGTCAGGATTACCGCGGCAAACTTGAGATCACTAATCCCCATTTTACAGGAATAACAATGGTCGCGGCCTAATTGAATTTCTTTGACAGGGATTTGGCATGAAAATAGTACAAGCGAAAAGGGAATTAAAATAAGTAAAATCAAATTTTTGCTACGTTTTTTGACCGACTTCCTTTCCATTAGGATAGCCGCAAAAAGCATCAAACCTACGCCAATAAAAATCCATCCCCCCACGTCTGGAATTGAAAATGCGCCAAAATTGAGCAATTGCTTAAAGCCTAAAAAAGGAGGTTGATAGGACATGCCAGGAATTTGAATAGCTGCATTAGGGTCTAAATTGTGGCCATAATCGTATTCCCACTTCCAAAAATCAGCCATGGAAATGACGCCAAAAGTCAAAAAAGCAATAAAAATGGAATAAAGAAATATACGTTTATTGACCAAGAAACCGATAAAAAATAGGATAGCAAATCCAATAATGGCATAAGGCAAAATGGTGAATTCAATGAAATCTGCTTTATGCATCGTTTTCATACCGATGTAATGATTTAGGCCATTGATGATATCCACATTTCCTTTTATGTCATCTGCATGTATCAATAATTTCAAACCTTCGGGATATTGTGGGGCATCTAATTCAATTCTCCAAATGGGCAAAAAGATCACCAATGGCATCAAAATCGCAGAAATTAATAATAAAAATCTAGGGTACTTTTGTAAGTTATCCGCGTTCATAAACTTTTATTTACTGGGATTGGGAGGCAATAAGACTTGGTCTATCACGTGAATAATGCCATTTGAAGCGGGTATTGAGGCGATGATGGTGGCTGAATTATTCAACATAACCTTTCCGTCTTTCACGGTAATTTTGACATTATCGCCATTCACCATACCTAAATTTTGACCATCTTGAAAATATTCAGCTTTGATGGAGGATACCGTCACGTGGTATTGAAGAATATTTTGCAGATCTACCTTTTTTGCATCTGTCATTAAGGCATCTAAAGTTGCTTTATCTAATTTATCAAAAGCAGCATTGGTCGGCGCAAAGACCGTAAAGGGTCCCGCATTGGATAAAGATGTAATGAGTTCTGCTTGTTTTAAGGCGGCCACTAGCGTAGTATGGTCCTTCGAACTAGCGGCTACTTTCACGACATCTTTTTGAGATTCATCGTCTTGAACGTTTTCCTGGCCTCCGCTTGAGGTCACTTCAGAGCTTTGGGCCACTTCTTTTTCCTCAGAATTACACGCTGAAAACAGCATGACTGCAGAAATTAATAGAATTGATATTTTCATGATTTCAAAGTTTAAGGATTGTAAAGCACCTAGCTTTCACTAGGTGCTTATGATTTTATTTTTTTGCCAAAGGCTTATTGGTACCTAAGCTAAACGAAATGGGTACGGCACTATTTTTAGGCGAAACCCGGATATAGCCCTGCATTTCTTGATGAAGTGCGCTACAAAAATCGGTGCAATACATAGGGAAAATTCCTGTACGTTCGGGAGTCCATTTCATGGTTTGGGTTTCACCCGGCATGATTAACAACTCCGCATTACGCGCGCCTTTGATCGCAAATCCATGGGGAACGTCCCAGTCTTGTTCTAAATTAGTCACGTGGATATATACCTCGTCGCCCAATTTTATACCCTCTATATTATCGGGTGCAAAGTGCGAACGAATGGACGTCATGTACACATGAACTACATTTCCTTCTCGAACCACTCGGGCTTCTCCCTCCCCTTTCGTTACATATTTATTGGTATTTTCTTCAATTTTATAAAATTTGACTTGTTTGTTTTTCAACAAATCAGCTGAAATTGCTTGGGCATAATGAGGTTCGCCAATCGTCGGAAAATCCAAAATCATTTGCATTTTATCCCCGCTAATATCATATAATTGGGCACTTTGAGCCAGCTCTGGGCCTGTAGGCAAATACCGATCTTTTGTAATTTTATTGTAGGCAATCAGGTATTTGGCATTAGGTTTTTTGCTATCGCCACCAGGAATACATAAGTGACCTACGGAGTAGTAGGTTGGCACCCGATCCACCACTTTCAAATCCTTAATATTCCATTTTACCACTTCGCTCGACACAAAAAACGTAGTATATGCATTTCCTTTCCCGTCAAACTCTGTGTGCAAAGGTCCTAAACCTGGCTTTTTCACTTCGCCATACAATGCCGCTTCATATTTGATCACTGGAATTCCTTCAAAATCTCCATCAAATTGTTTGTTGGCAATCGCCTTAATCATTTTATCAAAACTAAAGACCGGAATTAAAGCGGCTAATTTTCCACTGCCCACAATAAATTCTCCGGTAGGATCGACATCGCAACCGTGGGGTGATTTGGGGCAAGGAATGAAGTAACAAATTTCCTTTAAGGCTTTAGCATCTAAGACCAATACCTCCGATTTCATCTCAGAAGTGGCAGTATGCGTTTTTTCATTGTATTTATTGTGCGCATATTTAGCAGGCATGCGTTTGGCTTTTCCAGCTTTAATGTATTCTTCTGCTTTTTTCCAGTTGACCGCCATGATAAAGTCTTTATCGCGCTGCGATGCATTGACTTCTAATAAAGTATTCGCTTGTTCTGTGTTATAGCAACTAAAAAAGAACCAGCCGTGGGACTTTCCTTTTCCTGCATGACTCAAATCGAAATTGACCCCTGGGCATTCAATTTGGAAAGCTAAATCCATTTCGCCATTTTCTTTTTTGACTGAAATAAAACTGATGTATCCTTTAAAATTCTCTTTATAGGTGTTGATGGGTACATCCCCATTTTTATTATCGGGCGGCACACTGAAACGAGTTCCGGCTACCACATATTCGGTATTTTCAGTAATGAAAGGTGACGAATGGTTTCCAGCGCTATTGGGTAGTTCAATAATTTCAGACGTTTTGAAACTAAATAAATCGATTCTAGCTACGCGAGGGGTATTATTCGCGTTACCAAAAACCCAACGACCATCGACTTCACCATTGGTCTGCGACAATTCCGTATGGTGTAAATCGTCCCAAGGAATAAATCCATGAGAAGTATTGAGCATAGGTTTTGTTTCTTCGCTGTAGCCATATCCTTTTTCTGGGTCAACGGAAAAGACCGGAATAACTCGAAATAAACGTCCACTAGGTAAACCATAAACGCTCATTTGGCCAGAGAAACCTCCGGAAACAAGATTGTAAAATTCGTCGTATTTTCCAGGTGCCACGTAAGTTTTAGCAGCGGCATCAGCACTAATTAAATTTCCTGCATTTTTGGGTTTACATGATTGGAAGCTGACAGCTGCCAACAGCAGAAATAGGGGGATGGTAATAATGTTCGATTTCATTTTTTTATTTTTTGATTACTTATTTTTTTGTATCATTTTGACGCATAAACTCATAGAGAGATCGTGCATCATCGTCACTCAGATTTTGATTAGGCATGCGAACAAGGCAAAGTTCTAATTGGGCTTGCACTTGGGGATCTTTGTTGATCATTTCATCCGTGTTAGTGATGAAATTCATAATCCATTCGGGGGCTCTTCTAGCGGTCACGCCTTCCCAGCCGGGGCCAACTAATCGTTCAGAGGTAAGTCGATGGCAGCTACCGCATTTTAGGTCAAAATTCGATTTGCCTTTTTTGACCATCACCAGGTCGATGGTAGGACTTATGTCGACTTTAGTGAATTTTCCTGTACCTCTTTTGGGATCATAGGATGGATTTTCAGGATTTTCGACTTCCGTTTTAACTTCGGCATTGGAGGTGCTTGTTTGATTTTCGGTTCCTCCGCAGGATAAAATCCCTACACTGAGGGCAAGCATTAAAAAGCGTATTTTCATGGATATGTAAATTTGTTGGTACAATTTTAGACCTCCGGTTTTTTGAAAATTATGCGTTCAATCATAAGATAGGTTTTCGGCATTCGCTGACCAAAATTTGGCTAACCATTGTAGACAAAAAATTAGCTTTATAAGCTCAATTAGCCATTTTTTCGAAATTGTGATTTTAATCATACTCAAAAATGACCTTAGTCACATTTAATCGCTTAAGATGTCAGTGCTTCGTTGAATTTTAACAAGATGATCGACGAAAAACTATTAGAAGAATGGGGTGCAGAGTTCAAGGAATTCGCAAAAAATGAAGTGATTTTTTGGGAAGGCGATTCATGTCATTTTTATTTCCAATTAATTTCTGGGACTGTTAAATGGGTAAATCTGGGGGATGACGGAAAGGAATATTTGCAAACCATTATATATCCGAATCAGTGTGTGGGGGAATTACCCTTATTTGATGATGGCCTATATGCGGCGACAGCCATCGCTATAACCAAATCTATTTTACTTCGCTTGCCCAAAAGAAGTTTTAAATCATTGCTTGAAGAATATCCAAAAATCCACTTTTCATTCTCCCGATTATTGACCGAACGATTACGGTTTAAGTTTTATTTATTGAATAAAATGGCAACTGATCAGCCTGAGAAATTAATTGTGGGTCTTTTGGACTATTTCAAATTGAACCAAATACACATTTCACCTGATGAATCACTGGTGATATTGACACGCCAACAAATTGCTGATTTAACGGGATTGCGGGTCGAAACAGTCATTCGCGTGATTCGGAATTTACACATGAGCGGCAAATTAAAGATCAAGCATGGAAAGATTTTTTATGAAGAATGTGCTTAACAAAATTAATATGAAGTTAAAAACTCCAACCCGAAGAAGATTTATTGGCCTCCAACGAACTTTCAATATCATCTGAGAGGGAGGGAAAAAAATCTAAATTGGTCAACTTCTCAATTTCGTCTACCGAAACAATAAAGTTTTTTAAAGGCAGGGAAGACCCCGAATTACTTAACAAAAATCCGATCATTTTGGGGTTCGAACCTTCCTTGAAAATGACTTTATAAAAGGAACAAGGCACCGTGATACCTCCGCCAATGGTTCCACAGGAGTTTGTTAAAACAGGTCCTGTCACCACATAAACGCCCCCCAAACTTAACGCGTTTTCGCGCACTTTATCTTCTAAATTACTCCAAATTCCTCGATTAAACGATGGGGTCATCGGGGACATATTGGACATGAAAAAGGTTTCCGACATGGCGGTTAAATTCAATTTGAAATCGGCCGCAGGGGCCAAATGCCCACGATCAAATCCCGATCCTTGATAAGATGTACTCGTCACTGGATTCAATTTAACGGTGGGGTCTATACGGAAGTCATCCGTTCTTTCTTGCATGCCTTTGATCGACGAAACTGACAAATAATAAATGGCAAATTCAGCTTGTCGGTCAGAGGGAGAATAGGATAATGTATAATAGGTATGCGGGATGGCGTACCCTTTGGACACTTTTGGAATATAATCTGCCGACGGGTTTATTTCATCTTGGGCACAAGAAATGAATAGGAGAAAAAAAAGAACGGCAAATTTTGACATGTAATGAAAGAAGGTTGAATAAATATAAGGAATAATTGTATGCCAAAAGGTAAAGCTTCCTTGGCAAATTTCGCCAATTCTAAAAATTTGAATTTTTTCATTTAAATTTAACAACTTAGTCCAATGACCTGATCGTATGGATAAGTAAACAGAGGCGAAGGAGAACGTGGCACCCCATTAGCGGAAATTTGGTTGATCAAGAAATAGATATAATGAATAAAGTGGAATCAAATCGAATGAAGCTTTACTAACTTTACTAACTTTTGAAAAGTTAGTAAAGTTGGGTAAAGCTAAAATGAAATAAACCTACAAAACTTATGAAAAGAGAGCAATTTTTGCAAAAAAGTGCTTTGGGGATATTTGCTGTTGTCACGCATACAAATGCCTTACATGCCGAAGATCAGCGCCTAATAAAGGACAAACGTTTTTCAATCGGCGCATGTGATTGGTCGATCTCCAACACGTCCAATTTAGGCGCTATGGAAATGGCCAAAGAAATAGGGTTGGATGGTGTCCAATTAAGCCTTGGCTTAAAAGCAAACAACATGCATTTACGCAGAAAAGATGTGCAAGAAGCCTATAAATCGTTAGCTAAAATCTTTAACGTTGGCTTTACGGGATTAGGCATCGGCGAGCTCAACAACTACCCATTTAAGTCGGACCCACAAACAGACCAATGGGTCGCCGACAGCATTCAAGTAGCCAAAGAATTCAATATCAAAGCCGTTTTAATTGCCTTTTTTAATCAAGGGGATTTGAAAAATGACCCAAAGGGACAAGATTCAGTCATTCAAAAATTTAAGGACATCATGCCCATTGCAGAAAAAGCGGGCGTGACTTTGGGCATTGAATCTTGGCTAAGCGCGGAGGAACACATGCGCATCATCGACGCAGTGGGTTCGACCCATTTAAAGGTCTATTATGATGTGGCTAATTCAGAAAAAATGGGTTACAACATCTATGAAGAAATCAAATGGCTTGGTAAAAAAAATCAAATCTGCGAATTTCATTTTAAAGAAAATGACGCGCTTTTGGGACAGGGAAAAGTGGACTTCCAACGTGTAAAAAATTGCATCGATGAGATTGGATATTCCGGAGCCATTCAAATAGAAGGCGCCGTTCCTCCAGGAAAAACGATGCTGGAAAGCTATTTAAAAAACAATCGATTTGTCAGAGATTTAGTTTCCTAAAAAATCGATTCATTATAACTCAAAACATTGTTATTCATGAAAATCATTAGCACCATTCTCCTGTTTTTATTTCCATTGTTTTTCACCAATGATGGAACTACTTTGTTTGTTCCGGAGGGTTTGGAGGTCGAACTTTGGGCGGAATCTCCGATGTTGTATAACCCGACCAACATGGACGTGGATGCCAGAGGAAGAATTTGGGTGACTGAGGCCGTTGAATATCGAGATTTTAACAACAAGCCTGATACCCGGTTTAATTTCAAAAACCAAGGGGATCGAATTATCATTTTAGAGGATTCCGACCAAGATGGCAAAGCGGATAAGTCCACGGTCTTTGTACAGGATATGGATTTAAAAGCCCCTTTGGGAATTGCGGTCATTGGCAATAAAATTTTTGTCAGTGCATCCCCTAACGTGATCGTGTATACCGATGAAAATCACGATGATAAACCCGACAAAAAAGAAGTCTTTTTAACGGGATTTGGGGGATTTGACCATGACCATTCTTTGCACTCATTTTTAGCCACGCCCTATGGAAAATTCCTATTTAATGTAGGAAATGCAGGCCCTCATGTGGTGAAAGATAAAACGGGTTGGACACTCCGTTCAGGCAGTCTTTATGCCGGGGGAACTCCCTATAATAAAAACAACGAGGGAAATCAAAAAAGCGATGATGGCCGTGTGTGGGTTGGTGGTTTGGCTTTGGAAATCGCACCCGACGCGAGCCAATTAAAAGTAATGGCGCATAATTTTAGAAATAGTTATGAGGTTGCCATGGATTCCTATGGCAACATGTGGCAAAATGACAACGATGACCAAGTCATTGCCTGCCGAACTTCTTGGCTCATGGAAGGAAGTAATGCTGGATATTTTTCCAAAGACGGAACCCGATATTGGCAAGGGGATCGAAGGTTAGACCAAGATATTTTTACGGCCCATTGGCACCAAGAGGACCCCGGTGTATTGAAAGTTGGCGACAAAACAGGTGCCGGTTCCCCCACAGGAGTGACCGTTTATGAAGGAGATGCTTTAGGCGAAAAATATAGAGGCATGCTATTAAGTTGCGAAGCCGGAAGAAATTTAGTGTTTGGATATAAGACCAATCCAAAAGGTGCAGGTTTCAACATGAAAAGATTTGACTTTCTAAGTTCCTTTCCCGTTTCTGATGATTTTTACATTTGGAATGACAATTTCGAAGCCGATAAAAGAAAATGGTTTAGACCCAGCGACGCCGTCACAGGTACTGATGGCGCCATTTATGTGGCTGATTGGTACGATGCGGTGGTAGGCGGTCACGCCATGAACGATAAAAAAGGATATGGTAGAATTTATCGCATTACGCCAAAAGGCAAAAATCTAAAAGCGCCCACATTAGATTTCTCGACGACCAAGGGACTCGTGAGCGTACTAAAATCACCAGCCATCAATGTAAGAGCTGTAGCCTTTGAGAAATTAAAAAATATGGGGGAAAAAATAATCCCAGACATCGAACCCCTGTTGGCAGATTCAAATCCTTACGTTCAAGCAAGGGCTATTTGGTTATTAGCAGCTTTGGGTCCCAAAGGGTTAGAAAAAGTAGAAAATATCTTAATTAAAAATACATCAAAAACTTCTGCCAAGGTCGGGACATCATCTGAAATTGTGGTAACTGCCTACCGTGCTTTGCGTAAATCAGGCAAAAATCTTCAAGAGATCAATCATAGGCTTTTGAGATATTCGTTACCCTCCGCTTTATTGAGAGAAATAGCGATAGGTCTCAGGGACCTAAACTATCAGGATAGCAAAGAAAGTTTGTTGCATATAGCCCTTAAGGTTAGCGCAAAAGATCCTTATTTATTGACCGCATTGGGAATCGGTGTAGATGAAAAAAGGGAATTGTTTTATGCAGATTATGTTAAAAAATTACCGACAAATCCGCTCAATTATTCAGCAGCTCAAAGTTCCGTTTTGTGGGAGCTGCACCCAAATGCCAGTATAAATCTGATTAAAAAAAGAGCTCAATCGCCTACATTAACAGCCAATCAAAGAAAAGAAGCCATGACAACCATCGCATTTATGAGCACACCTGAGGCGGCGCATGCGATGCTGGATTTAACAAAATCGAAATTGGCCGACGTAGCCCGACAAGCAGATTATTGGGTTAGTTTCCGAAAAACAAATACATGGGAAAATGTAATTGCCTGGAAGCAAGAAGAAGAGCAACAATTAAGTAAGGAGCAAAAATGGATGATCCAATCTGAAAATTCATTATTAAATGACACCACATTAGTGGCTGAAAAAAAGCAAGAGCTCGCTCAAAAATTAGCATTAGATACCTATGGGGCCAGATTATTGATGGCTGACGCCGCAAAAGGAAAAATCAAACCCAAGGTCAGGGAATTGATTGAACTTCATATTTTCAATAATAAAGACATATCCATCCGAAGTTTGGCGGCTGATTATTTCAGGCGTCCGGGAGGAAAATCACTGTCAATTGACTTGGCCATGAATATGCCATCCGATGCTAAAAAAGGCAAAAATATTTTTGAAACTAATTGCATTTCATGTCATAAAATTGGTGGAAAAGGAGCTGATGTTGGTCCTGATTTAACCTTAATCAAAAAGAAATTTGACAAAAAAAGCATGCTAGACGCCATCATTAATCCGTCGGCAAGTTTAGCGTTCGGGTATGAGCCCTGGATGATTAGCACCCAGTCGGGCAGTTATTATGGATTTTTAATGGCTGATGCGAAACAAATTATCCTGAAAGATTTAACGGGAAAAAGAAATAATATCAAAGCTTCAGATGTGACATCTAGGGTACAGCAAAAAAATAGTTTGATGCCAGAACCTACCTCGATGGGATTAAAAGAAAAAGATTTATCGGATTTAACAGGATATTTATTGAGCTTGTAAACTAGAATAAAAGCACTTTGATTAACCCGATCCAAAAAAGGATGAAGGTTGACAAAAATCATTTTTAGCCCCCCGCAAATTTTATAATTTGCGGGCTATGCAGGAAATTCCATTTGACTTACTAACCAAATATAATGTACCCATTCCGCGGTACACAAGTTATCCTACGGTACCTTTTTGGGAGGAAAAAATTGATTCTGATCATTGGAAATTATTATTCGCCAGAAGGTTTCAGGAATCAAATGCCCAAGAAGGAATTAGTCTATACATTCATCTGCCCTATTGTGAAAGTCTATGTACATTTTGTGGCTGCAACAAACGCATTACGACCAATCATTCTGTTGAAAAAGAATACATCGACGCACTCATTCAAGAATGGAATTTGTACAAAATTTTGATGGGGCAAAAACCCGTCATTCGAGAATTTCATATTGGCGGCGGAACGCCCACTTTTTTCTCTCCTGAAAATTTGAATCGTTTATTGGCCGCCATCTTTCAAGATTCCATCATTCCAGAAGCGCATGAATTTGGTTTTGAGGGACACCCAAATAATACGACTAAAGCGCATTTAAAAATGTTTAGGGACTTTGGATTTAATCGAGTGAGTTTTGGAATGCAGGATAGTAATTTGGAAGTCCAACAAATCATTAACCGAATTCAGCCGCTTAAAAATGTAAAAAGAGTCGTTAAATGGGCTCGAGAGCTTGAATATGAATCCATTAATTTGGATTTAGTTTATGGATTACCTAGGCAAGATTTGCCAAAAATAACCAAGACCATTGAAGATGCCTTAGCCATCAGACCTGATCGAATTGCCTTTTATAGCTACGCCCATGTGCCCTGGACCAGCCGGGCCCAACGCTTATTTGATGAACGCGATTTGCCTGATGTGAACCAAAAAATGGCACTGTACCAACAAGGTAAAAACATGTTTGGAGCTGCGGGGTATGTTGACATAGGCATGGATCACTTTGCCTTACCGAATGACCCAATGGCATTGGCCCATTCGGAGGGAAATCTACACCGGAATTTCATGGGATATACCATTCAAAAAACAGGATTACTCCTTGGATTAGGTGTCTCAAGCATCAGTGATATTTATTACGGCTTTGCCCAAAACAAAAAATCCATTAGCGAATATTTCGAGCAAATTGCCCAACAAGAATTGGCCATTTTTAAAGGGTATTTTTTAACAAAGACTGACCAAAAAATGAGGCAGTATATCCTCGACATTGCATGCCAAGGAAGAACCTATTTTAATGAAAATGATTTAGCCATTTTACAGGAATATACTTTTGGGGAATTAGAAGATTTGGCAAAAGATGGATTATTGCACTTTGGCCAACATGGAGTCGAACTCACTAAATTAGGAAAGCATTTTACACGCAACGTTTGTAAAGCCTTTGACTTAAAACTACTAAGCTCGGAACAAACAGAAAAATCATTCAGCCAGGCCATTTGATTTTAAAAATTCAACAAATTGATATTAAATTTATTTTATCAGTTTACTTGTGCAAAAAAAGAAGGTATTTATTTGAATTTTAATAACTTAGCTAAGCTTTACTAAATTTGAAATTTAGTAAAGCTGGAGCTAAGAGTCATGAAATGCTTTAGAAATCACCCGAAAAATGTAAGCTAAAAAGTTATTTTGCCGGGCTCGGAACTGTTTTTGATTGGCAAAAAGAAAATACAAAAAAAGTAGTGAGCGCAAAATAAACAACTAATGCCGGGGCAATCCAATTGGATACTTGGCTTGAGCCAAACCAGTCGCCCGATTGTACAATCCATGAAACACAAGCCACATTTTTGATTGTCTCAAGGATCCAAACCTTAGAATTTCCATCCATTAAATCGGTCAGTGCATAAATATGTACAAATATAAACGCTCCATAAATAAAAATATTAGGTGTCCCTATGCTTGCGATATGACTGTATAAATAAGACACAATTAAAAGAAGGCTAAAGAGTTGGCCCCACAAATAGTATCTAAGCGAAGGCGAAGCCTCTTTTTTATAATGTTCAAAATGGTAGACATCTTCAATTTTGTAAATAGGATACTCTTTAATGACATTTTCGGGGCGCCAACCTAAAGGCATGAACCAGATTCGCAATTTGTCTTTCCAGGAATTTGCATGCCAAGCATCTTGAATTAAGAGCCAAAGGTGTAAAAAATTAATTTTGATTGGGTTCCAAGTTCTTACCGGTCTAGTTATTCCATATACGGCAGGAATATCATCTCTTTCTTCTTGGAATGTACCAAACATTCGATCCCAAAAAATAAATATTTGGCCATAATTTTTATCCAGGTATTCAGGATTTATCGCGTGATGAACTCGGTGATGAGCCGGAGTCACAATGACATATTCAAGCCATCCCATCGTTTTAATATGGCGCGTGTGGTACCACAATTGGGCAAATAAATGAAGAGGAGCCACCACAGCAATGACATTTTGAGGAACACCTAAGACAGCTGCTGGCAATAATAAAAAAGTGAAAATTCGAACAAAAACCGAAATGCTTTGCCTCAAGGCACAGGCTAAATTAAATTCCTCACTGCTATGATGTACTAAGTGATTATTCCAAAAAATATTAATGGTATGGTTTAAGCGATGAACCCAATATCCGGAAAAATCGAGAGCCATGAAAGCGATCAAATATAACAAGATACTTGACTGAACTTGAATTAAATTAAAATGTTCTACGAGCCATGGATAGGATAAAATCCCAACACTAAGTCCCAAAACATCCTTAGTCGAATTTGTTACCCCTGAGCTTAAACTTGAAATCATATCCAAGGTTTCCACCGTTTCAAATCCTTTATACCAACCGTACCATTTTTCAAATAGCACCAGAAATAAAAATAAAGGAGTCACTATAACTAAAATATTTCCGTAGGTTTCCATCGCAATCGTTTACCGTAAAATCATTTAAAAGAATCGTAAATGTATAAAAAAAATACGCGTTTAAATGCAAAATTAAATTCGTTGCGTTTCATTTTTTCTACGAAGCTTATTCAACTCATTTAAATGAGTCGATTAATGAAAAAATCGGCTAAATTTGAAATTCCTAAACCAAAAAAAATGAAAAAAAGTCCCTACATCGTATTCATTATCTTATTGACTTTTTTCGTCATTTCATTTCTCTCCAACATCATAGGCCCGATTATTCCTGACATCATCACAGGTTTTCATTTAAGCCTAACCATGGTGTCCTTATTGCCCTTCGCATTTTTCATTGCGTATGGATTTATGTCCATTCCGGCAGGCATTATGCTAGAGGTTTTCAAAGAAAAGAAGGTCATGATGTTTGCTTTTTTACTCTCCAGTTTAGGCTCTCTTTTGATCGTTATTTCACCCAATTATATGTCCGCGATCGTATCGTTATTTATGATTGGCTGCGGAATGGCCATGTTGCAAGTCGTGGTGAATCCACTTCTTAGGACGGCAGGGGGAGAAGAAAATTATGCCAATTTTTCTGTTTGGGCCCAATTGATTTTTGGGTCTGCTTCGTATTTAAGCCCATTTGTTTATCAATCCTTTATTTTACAAAAAAAATTATCCGTCAATCAAACTGGTTGGTCTGCGACACTTTTCAAACAAATACCAGACGCATTTCCATGGCTTTCCCTTTATGTATTATTTATAGTCGTGAGCTTATTGATGGTCGTGATTATTTATGCATCTAAATTCCCGAAAGTCGACCTAGATGAAAGTGAAAAACCGGGACCATTAGAGATTCATTTAACTTTATTTAAAAATAAATATGTGATTTTATATTTCATTGCCATGCTTTGTTATGTAGGCACGGAACAAGGAATATCGAATTGGATTTCGCAATTTTTATCCACCTATCATGGCGTAGATCCGCAGACCACAGGGGCAGATACGATAGCCTATTTTTGGGGACTCATGACCGCTGGAGGTATTCTTGGATTAATTTTATTGAAAATTTTAGATAGCAGAATTGTACTTGTCACCTTCTCTTTTTTAGCCATTGCATCTTTAGCTCTTGCGCTTTTAGGCACAAAATCCATGGCATTATTGGCCTTCCCATTGCTTGGTTTATTTCTTTCCGTGATGTTTCCCATCATATTTTCTCTAGCCTTAAATTCGTTCAAAGAAAATCATGGTTCTTTTTCTGGAATTTTGGTCACAGGGATCGTGGGAGGCGCCATTTTACCCTTTATCATTGGAGGGGTTGGGGATATTTTTGGCTTAAAAATAGGCATGAGCGTTTTGTTCATCACACTGCTCTATATTTTCAGCATCGGTTTTTGGGCCAAACCTCTCATCAATAATAAGCACTTGAATTTGTTTAAGGAGAAGGAATAAGCTAGCTCTTTAAATACTTTTTAAAGAAGTTGATCGTTCTCTCCCAGGCCAATTTCGCAGTGGCTTCTTGGTATCGCGCAGGAGAAGAATCATTATTAAAGGCATGTTGGGCCCCTTCGTAAACAAACAATTGATAATCAATGTGATTATTTTTCAAAGCAGTTTCATAGGCTGGGATGCCCGCATTGATCCTTTCATCTAATCCTGCGTAATGCAACATTAATTTGGCTTTGATGTTGGGCACCAAAGCAGGGTCAATTTGACGGCCATAATAAGGAACACCTAAGGTTAATTGGGGATCCTTCGCAGCCAAATCGTTCACGATACCACCACCCCAACAAAAACCTATGCAAGCCGTTTTTTGATTACTATTTTTCAGCGTTCTAAGGTAGCTTAAGCCGCTCATCATGTTTTCAAGATTTTGCTTGGCATCCAATTTCCCAATCAACGTTCGCCCCTCATCTTCATTTGTGGGCGTACCCCCAAATTGGCTTAGCCCATCGATTCCTAAAGCAATAAAACCTTCTTTGGCGATTCGCCTAGTTACGTCTTTTATATGTGGTGTCAAACCCCTATTTTCATGAATCACTAGGACAGCACCTAAGGGTTGCTTAGCGTTTTTGGGCTGCACCAAATAACCTTTGATGACGCCATTGGGTGACGGAAATTCAGCGGTAGAAAAATGTAGATCCGCATCATCTTCAGCGACTATTGCGCTAGCCGAATAACTTCCTTCCAAGGCTGGCAGAATAGTATTTAAGGCTGCCACTCCACCAACTAGTTTTGTCAAGCGATTCAAAAATACCTCCCGACTTAATGGCTTATGTGTATATTCATCAAATAACTGAATGATTTCCTGGTTGATTTTCATGTTCAATTTTGTTTTTTTTTCAAATCTAAGCAAAAAAAAAGTCTCTGAAAATCAGAGACTTAAATTTTAGTTGGCGGTCCGGACGGTGGAAATGAAACAAATCTGACTGAACTCAAATCAGACAAAAACGTCAAAATATAATAGTATAGGTATTATATTGGTTAATCTAATTGAATCGAAATTGTATCAAATTGTATGGTTCTGCTTCGGTTTTAGCACCACCCCACCCTGTTTTTAATAGGATTTTGAGTTAATCTATTTTATAAGATTGTCCTATTCAGCCATTAAAATTTGATTAAATTTCACTGGGAAATGGATCTTCATATAGATTTCCATTCTCAAAATCAGCTACTTCTGATTCATTTAAAAGACATTTTTCTAAATCAATTTCCATTTCTTTTTGATAGATGTTTTGACCTATGAAAACCAATTCATTCATTCTATCTCCCCATAATTTATGCCACTTACCTTCAATGTACTCGATATTGTCTACGTATGACTGGTAATTAATTCGTTCGGTAAATGGCATACTTATCCACCATACACCAGCTCTTTCAAGTCTGGAGGATCCACCCGCCTGACTAAAATTTATGGCATCGTTTGGTCTTGACGCCAACCAAAATAAACCTTTGGCCCTAATTACGCCTGTCGGATAGGCTTCATTTAAGTATGTCCAAAAACGAAGTGGGTGAAAGGGCTTTTGACTCCTAAAAACAAAAGATGAAATACCATATGCTTCCGTTTCGGGGATATGGGTGCCACCCTCTAACTCTTTTTGCCAACCAGCGGATGATTGTGCTTCTTCAAAATTAAACAATTTTGTGTTCAGGATTTCGTGTGGGGCCACTCGACTAAATTCTGAACTAATGATTTTAGCTGTTGGATTAAGTTTTTGAATAGACGCCTTGAGAAGGCCCACTGTTTGAGTGTCTACTAAATCAGCTTTATTGAGGATAATAACATTCGCAAATTCAATTTGATCAGTCAAAAGGTTTACGATGGTACGATAATCCCCCTCCATATCTGTCAAATTTCTATCAACAAGTAGCTCATTTGTTCCAAAATCGTTAAAGAAATTTAAACAATCAACCACGGTAACCATGGTATCAATGTAACTAAATCGAGATAAATCAATGCCATTTTCTTCATCAACAAAACTGAACGTTTGGGCCACGGGAACAGGTTCGCTTATACCAGTACTTTCAATCAATAAATAATCGAAACGCCCCTCTTTAGCAAGTTTTTCAACTTCTATCATTAAGTCTTCCCGCAAGGTACAACAGATACATCCGTTGCTCATTTCTACTAATTTCTCATCCGTCCTAGATAAAATATTTTCATTCTCAACTAAGCGGGCATCGACATTCACTTCGCTCATATCATTAACAATCACAGCGACTTTTAGCCCCTCCTTATTGTGCAATACGTGGTTTAACAAGGTAGTTTTCCCTGCGCCTAAAAATCCACTTAAAACAGTAACCGGTAGTTTTTTTTGATTCATTTTGTTATTGGGTGTTTATTCCTAAAAAGGTTAGACAAAAGAATGAAAGCAGTGATTACTACTTTTTACTTTTTAACATGAGTTTCATATTTTAATTGTCCTAAATAATTAATAACCTGAAGGCTCATGGTATCTTTTTTCAACTGTACATTCATAAAGCCATGATCAGATAGGGCAAATTTGGTCATCATACTATCTGAAGTAACTGGTCTTTTCTCACTTCCTGCACCACTTACAAAATAATGTGTTATGCCATCCGGTTTTTGGTATTGTAGATCATGTTCATGGCCTGCAAAATAGACATCAACCTTATGTTTCTGAAAAATTGGTAGTAAGGCATTCCGAACATCAAGCATTTTTCCCCTCCTTACACCCGTAGTAAATAATGGATGATGCCCGATAACAATTTTCCAAGTAGCAGAAGAATTTGAAAGAGTTTTTTTAAGCCAATTAAGCTGATCATCCGTATTCTGTTCTGCTAAATCACTATGACTATTTCTACTTAAGGTCCCATCAAATGGATTTGTATCAACAAATACAAACAATGCTTTTGCTGAAGAATTAGGGATAGGCCTTTCAAAACTGTAATATCGAGCAGATGTGCGCCACCTCCGACTAACTTTACTATAATCCAGTTGGGCTTGAATACTTCCGCGGTAATCATGATTACCAAAAGCGGTATACCAAGGAATATTCAGACTATATGCCGTATAAATATTTTCGAATGATTTAATCCATTGTGGGTCAGATGTGCTCATAACCCCATCTGGATAAAAATTATCCCCCATACTTAACACAAAACTTACCCTGCTTTTTGTAGCTACTAAACCCATTTGATTAGCTACATCTGTTTGATGAAATTCCCCATTTCTCCCCCAATCTCCTACAACTAAAAAATTGATGCTTGGATCTTGCGTCCAATATTGATCCCCTGTTTTTTTCGATGAAGAAAATGATTGTGTTTGACGACAACTCACAATTCCCATGAATGAAAAAAATAAAATAAAAAGTTTCCGTTTCATATTAAAAAATTAACGGCATTGTTTGCAATTCCTCCTGTTTAGGATGTGGCCTATGATAATTGATATAGCAAAAGCGTACTCTAAATAATGTAAGCTAGGGAACTCCTCTTGAAATAAAATTGAAAACAAAAAACCCCAAAAGGCCACCCAAAGAAAAAGGCCAGTTTTTGAATTTCCTGTCTTCTCTGTCGCCTTATAAATTGAACTAAATGCAATTATCAAAAACAAATATTTTATGTAAGGATTAGCCATAAAACTAGCTCCTAAGGCAATCAACAATGGTGTAGCGACACAGTGTATCAAACACAATGAGGAACTGATTATACCAACAATATCAGCGAATCGATAATTAGGAGTATTTGTCATAGGAATTCATTTTAAAGATAATAGTAAAAAAAAGTGTAAAATTTTTTATTTGCAACACTATTGCAAATATAATGCAACAGTGTTGCAAATAAAAAATTTACGACATACTTTTGCATCATTGTTGCAAATTAATTTTATTAAAACATGGCACTTAAAAAAACTACACTACTAAAATTCGCTTTAATTACCTCCTTTTTTATTCATGCATCAGTCGCAATTGGACAAACAGTAAAAGGTCGTGTAAAAGATTCGGAATCTAACAAACCAATCCCTGGCGCTACTGTACGTGGCGTTAATTCAAAAAGTGGGACTATTACAGATAGTCTTGGAATGTTTTCGATAAATCAAAGCGGCCCAATCGAGGTATCCTTTGTGGGATATCAAAAATTACGCCTGACTCCCAACTCGTCTTTTGTTGAGATCTCTCTTTCTGATATATCAACTGAATTAATGCCAATTGAGGTTGTTGGTCGAGCTAGAAAAGATTACAATTCTGACTACAGTTATTCAGCCACAAAAATTGCGATAAAAAACAAAGATTTACCACAGGGTTTAAGCACTGTAACGAAGGAATTAATGACTGACCGAGGTGCTTTTCAATTAGCCGATGCGGTCAAAATTGCAAGTGGTGTATCTCCATCTAGTTTTTATAATCAATACAATATTCGAGGAATTAGTCAGAATGAGGAGGGGCAAATCATCAATGGCATGAGAACTCGACAATTCTATTTTTTACAACCTTTGACTGCTAATATTGAACGAGTAGAGGTGCTAAAAGGGCCCGCATCGGTAAGCTTTAGTAGTGTTGACCCTGGAGGAAGTATCAATTTGGTGACCAAAAAACCTTTGGCAGAAAAACGACAAGAAGTCAGTTTAGCTGCGGGTAGTTTTAGTACGCTAAGAAGTACTTTGGACTTTACAGGTCCATTGAATGAGTCCAAAACTTTGCTTTACCGGTTAAACGGGGCATATCAAGAAGCTCGTTCATTCAGGGATTTAGTAAACAATAATGCTTTGTTAATTTCTCCCTCCATTACTTATATCCCTAATAGCAAAACAACAATTAATACGGAATTAGTTTATTCGAATATGGTTGGAAATTTAGATCGTGGTCAACCTATTTTTGGTGCTGTGGCTGGAAAAACAAATTTAAACAGCACACCAATCAGTTTAAATTTGGGGGCAACAAATGATTTTTTCAAATCCAATGAATTAATGCTAACAGCGAATGTATCACATCATTTTTCGGAGAACATCAGCTTCAATGCTGCCTATATGAAGCAGACTTGGTCTGAAGATTTACAAGAACATCGAACGACAAATGCATTTGCCAAAGATATTACAGGCGCAGATGTAACAAGTTTAGTAGGAATGCAATTTGTTCAGCGAAAACAATTCTGGAATACGGATAATTTGAATGCCTATTTTAATTTTAATTTTACTACTGGCAAAGTAAAGCACAAAATGGTCATTGGATATGATTTACAAGCCTGGCAAAAATTTAAAGGAGGTGGCCAAAATGCAGCACGCGGGTTTATCCTAAAAGATGGTTCAGCCACGAATAGTTTTGTTTTGTCAAATGCAGCCAACTACCAAACAGTAAGTGTCGCAGGGAAAACGCTTCCTCGACCTAATGTAAACTATTTTGACCTTAACAATCCGACCTATACGGTTCGAAACCTTACTGATTACCAATTGAATAGCAGGGTTGCGATTCCATCAGCCATGACCACCACAGATGCAATTTATATTCAGGAGCAAATTAAATTAGGAAAACTTAGTGCATTAATCAGCTTGAGAAAAGAATGGTTCACAGACATAACCAATTATAAAGCGCCGAATGAAGCATCTTTTGATAATAGCGCGGTTATTCCAAGAATTGGTTTGACATATGAACTGACACCCAATGTGAATATGTATACCACTTATTTAACAGGATTCCAGCCACAATCTAATACGGTAACATTAATGCCAAGCACAAGCGGATTTTTTTGGACTCCCACATCTGCTGCAAAATTTGATCCATTAATTAGTGATCTTAAAGAGTTAGGAATGAAAGCTGATTTGCTGAATAAGACTTTCTCTTTAACGATGTCTGTCTATGAAATTAATCAGAAGAACATTTTAATGAGTGCCAATGATCCTTCTCAACCTGATCTACTTATTCAAAGAGGTGCCGACCGTAGTCGAGGTTTTGAGGCTGATTTAGCTGGGTATATTCTACCAAACTGGCAAATTAATGCTTCATATAGCTATATTGACGCTATAATTATGGATGATGCAAACAAGATACTCATTGGTCAACGGAAAGAAAATGTTGCAGTTCATAGTGGAAATATTTGGACAAGATATAATTTCGATGAGTATTCTACATTAAAAGATATTGGAATTGGACTAGGGGCAAATTTACAAGGAAGCCGAATTCCATGGTTTAGCAGGGCATTTGAAGTGCCTGGATTTACTACAATTGATGCTGCCATTTATTTTGCCCCAACAAAAAGTAATATTCAGTTAGCATTAAATTTGAATAACATATTTAATGAAACGTATTGGGTAGGTGCGCAAAATTATACCAGATTATTTCCAGGTGCACCTAGAAACTTTATGTTAACAGCAACTTACCGATTTTAATCTATGGCCTCATCTAAGTAAATGAGGCCATAACTTTAAAAATTATGCGCATAAGCACTCTCCTTATTCTGGCCAAACACGTTTGGAAAAACAAATTATCAAACTCCAGCACTCGCTGGGTAATAGGGATTTGCAATGTATTATTACTTGTTGCTCTTCTCTCAGGTTATCAAAATTTAACCCATCAGCAAGAGACTTCTCGCCATTTTAGTCATGAAGTAAGAGAACGATGGGAAAAAAGACCTGATAAACATCCCCATAGAATGGCACATTATGGTTATGTGGCATTTCGACTACCCTATCCTTTGAGCTTTATTGATTATGGTATGGATAGCTATGTAGGTAAAGCTGTTTTTTTAGAGGCCCATAAACAAAACACGGTTAACTTTTCAGAGGCAAGTCACTCAAATGGTTTATTGCGATTTGGTGAAATTACTGCAGCGATGATCTGGCAGTTATTATTGCCTTTATTTATCCTTTTTTTAGGTTATGATCTTATTGCTCAAGAGCGAGAATCAGGGACATTACGTATTTTACTTTCTCAAGGGGTCAGTTGGCAAGAGCTGATTTTTGGCAAATCCTTAGGACTTTTTGTATTAGTACTCAGTTTAATAATCCCCTCCATTTTTATTGGTTTTTTACTATTATTAATGAATGACCAAGCCTTTGCAATACCTTTCATTTATGTTCGATTTCTAATTCTTGTTAGCTCATATCTACTCTACTTACTTGTCATATCGATTATAACCATCCTAATTTCGGCGAACTCTCCTCATATCAAGTCAGCTTTAATTCAATTAATAGTCTTATGGTTATTATTCACTCTAATTATCCCGAAGGTTTCCCAGGTTATTAGTTTTAATATGTATCCAACGCCCTCTAAAATTGAATTTGACACAACTATTGAGAAAGAAATAATTAAACAAGGAGATAGTCACAACCCTAATGACCCCTATTTTAAAAAGATTAAAGATTCTTTATTAGCTGCTTATAAGGTGGATTCGACTCAAAAGTTGCCTTTTAATTACAGCGGATACGTTATGATGGAAGGTGAAAAATTAAGTGCCGTCACCTATCAAAAACACCAAGAATCATTAACCCGTGCGTATATTAAACAACAAAATATAATCCGATTAACAGCAATTATTAACCCATATATTGCCATAAAAAATATATCAATGGCGCTTTCAGGAGCTGACTATTTTGCATTTGCTAACTTTCAATTTCAAACGGAGTCTTATCGCTATTCACTTGCACAAAGAATGAATGAATTACAAATGAAATTCATCAGCAATAAGACCAAAACGTCTGCAGACAAAAAATCAAAAATTAGTCAAAAAAATTGGTCAGAATTTCCCGATTTTCATCATGAATTCCAGTCGTTATCTAGTGTTTTATATCAAGAATTAGTTTCTTTCACCACTCTACTATTATGGTTAATTGGACTATGTTTTGGAATAAAACTTTTTACCAAAAATTTAAGCGCTTATTGATATGACATCTCTTTTATTCATCAATTTAATGCGTTCCAAAGGCCTTATGGTTGGCCTCCTTGTATTATTTATGGCTGGTTTAATTAGCCTACAAATTGGTAAAAGCTTTTTAGAAAAAAATGAAAAAATCATAGAAAAAACTCGGGAATATCAAGAAGAAAGCATTGAAAAAAATGTAGAATTACACTCAAAAGAAATTGGGTTATTACTTTACTATTTAAAATTTGGGTATGTCAATAAAATGCCTCGAATAACTGGATTAGCAATAGGTCAACGAGACATTAATCCATCCTTACAAAGTGTTACTATCCGAAATTTAGAGGAACAAAAATATGCAACGGATTTAATGAATCCCTTGTTCCAATTGTTAGGGAATATGGACTTCAGCTTTGTTCTCATCTATTTATTTCCACTCATCATTATTGCTTTCTCATTTAAT
>JBIKRO010000094.1:0-9840 GCA_044349095.1 Aquirufa sp.
TGAAAAAGTTTAAAGAGAAGTTATTAATGCCTTTCAAACCGAAAGGAAAATCAAAATAATATGAGCAAGCCGAAAGTAATTTTAGCGTTTAGTGGGGGATTAGATACCTCTTTTTGTGTCAAATATTTAAAAGAAGACCGTGGAATGGAAGTTCATTCGGCCTTAGTAGACACAGGAGGATTCTCAAAAGAAGAGCTCAAGGCCATTGAAGAAAAAGCCTATTCATTAGGCGTAACTTCCCATGTTACGTTGGATGTGGTAGAAGAATATTACCAAGATTGCATCAAGTATTTGGTTTTTGGGAATGTGTTAAAAAATAACACCTATCCTCTTTCAGTCAGTGCTGAGCGTGTTTTTCAGGCGACTGCTGTGGCCAAATATGCTGATAAATTAGGGGCCAAAGCGATTGCTCACGGCAGTACCGGAGCGGGCAATGACCAAGTACGATTTGATGTGGTCTTTAGGATTTTAGTACCTGAATGTGAAATCATTACGCCCATTCGGGATTTACAATTGTCCAGAGAAGATGAAATTGAATACTTAAAATCGAAGGGCGTGGTCCAAGAATGGCATAAAGCCGCCTATTCGATCAACAAAGGATTGTGGGGTACATCTGTGGGTGGAAAAGAGACCTTAACTTCGGATGGCTATTTGCCAGAAGAAGCGTGGCCGACCCAATTGACCAAAACGACTCCCGAAAAGATTTCACTCCAGTTTAAACATGGGGAATTGATTGGTTTAAATGATGAAACTTATCCAAGTTCAGTGGATGCGATCAGAGAATTAACAGCTCGTGCGGGAGCATTTGCGATTGGCCGTGATATCCATGTGGGAGATACGATTATTGGAATTAAAGGAAGGGTTGGTTTTGAAGCCCCTGCCCCATTGATCATTATTAAGGCACATCATACGTTAGAGAAACATGTGTTGACTAAGCATCAGTTGTTTTGGAAACAAAGTTTGGGCGACACCTATGGCAATTTATTGCATGAAGGCCAATTTTTAGATCCTGTGATGCGCAACTTTGAGACGTTCTTATCGGACACTCAAAATAGGGTTACGGGAACAGTTTATGTACAGTTGAGTCCATACCAATTCCAGGTAACGGGTATAAAATCAGAAAACGACTTGATGTCATCCGTTTTTGGGTCTTATGGCGAAATGAATAAAGCCTGGACAGGAGATGACGTGAGAGGGTTTTCAAAAATAGTTTCAAATCAAACCATGATTCACCGGAAGGTGAATCCCCAATAAGATGGCAAAAATAGGAATTGTAGGAGCGGCGGGGTATACGGGGGGAGAACTATTGCGGATTTTGATCAATCATCCTGATGTAATTATCACTTGCGCAATGTCCAATTCGCAAGCTGGCAAATTAGTTTCAGATGTACATACTGATCTTTTGGGTTCCAGTTCTTTGGTTTTTACCAAAGACCTAACACCCGTAGATGTGCTCTTTATTTGCTCAGGCCATGGAGAATCCAAGAAATTCTTGGCCAGCCATAGCATTCCTTGGCATACCAAAATCATCGATTTGAGTACCGATTTCAGGGATGAGTCCGAGGGTTTTGTGTACGGTTTGCCTGAGTTCCAAAAAGAAAAAATTAAGGAGGCGACTAAGATTGCCAACCCAGGTTGCTTTGCGACGAGTATTGAACTGGCATTATTGCCCCTAGCGGCCAAAGGTTTATTGAATCAAGACATCCATGTTTCGGCCATTACGGGCTCGACGGGTGCCGGTCAATCCTTGTCGGAAACGAGTCATTTTTCATGGAGAAATAATAATGTGAGTGTTTATAAAACCTTTACGCACCAACATCTTTCCGAGATACGCCAAACGATTTCGGCGGTACAAGCCGCTCCTAAAATCCATTTTATTCCGTATAGAGGTAATTTTTCGAGGGGCATTATGGCCAACGTATATACTAATTTTGCCGGGAGTCAAGAAGAAGCGGAGAACATGTTTGATGCATTTTATCAAAATTCTCCCTTTGTTTTTAGGAGTCCACAGCCGGTGGATGTTAAGCAAGTAGTGAATACCAATAAATGTTTTTTACACTTGGAGGTTCATGAGGGCCAATTATTAATCACGTCGGTGATTGACAACCTTTTAAAAGGTGCTTCGGGTCAAGCCGTTCAAAACATGAATTTAATGTTGGGCTGGGATGAGGACGCAGGGTTGAGGTTGAAGAGTGGAAGGTGGTAGGTAATAGGTAAGAGGTAATAGGTAATAGGTAATAGGTATTAGGTAATAGGTATTAGGTAAGAGGTAAGAGGTAATAGGTAAGAGGTAATAGGTATTAGGTAATAGGTATTAGTAGGGGAAGGGCTTGCCGCTTCCCAAAAAAATTGTAGGTGATGGGTTTACCCCGTCCAAAAAAAATGTAGGTGATGGGTTTACCCCGTCCCAAAAAAATTGTAGGTGATGGGTTTACCCCGTCCCAAAAAAAATGTAGGGGAAGCGCTTGCCGCTTCCCAAAAAACAAAAACAATGAAATTATTTGACGTATATCCGTTGTATCCGATTGAGTTGGTGAAAGCCAAAGGAAGTGCGGTTTGGGATAAAAATGGACAGGAATATGTAGATCTATATGGAGGACACGCGGTGATTTCCATCGGGCATTCGCATCCAACCTACGTGGCTAGGATGACGAAGCAATTAAATAATATAGGTTTTTATTCAAACTCCATAGTTATTTCGGGCCAAGAAGCCTTAGCGGAAAAGCTAGGCCGACTATCCGGATACTCCAACTATACCTTATTCTTGACCAATTCTGGTGCTGAATCGAACGAGAATGCATTAAAGCTCGCCTCATTTCACACAGGTAGAAAAAAAGTCGTTTCCTTCACCAAAGCCTTTCATGGCAGAACGGCTGGAGCAGTTGCCGTGACAGACAACCCAAGCATTGTCGCGCCAATCAATGGAACGGAGCATGTAACATTTTTGCCCTTCAACCAAATCGATGAGTTGGAAAAAATTACAGAAGAACATGCCGCTGTCATCGTAGAAGGCATTCAAGGAGTAGGTGGAATCCAAGTGGCTTCTGATGCATTTCTTCAAGCGCTTAGAAAAAGATGTGATGAAACTGGGGCCCAATTGATTTTAGACTCTGTTCAATGTGGCTATGGCCGTTCAGGGAAATTCTTTTCGCATCAATTTGCCGGCATCCATCCGGATATGATGACTACAGCCAAAGGCATGGGAAATGGTTTTCCGATGGGTGGTGTACTCATAGCACCCCATATTCAAGCTAGTTTTGGCTTACTAGGAACAACTTTTGGAGGAAATCACTTGGCCTGTGTGGCAGGAAATGTAGTATTGGATGTCATAGAGGAAGAAAATCTGATTCAAAATGCAGAAAAAATAGGTGATTATCTATCAAAATCATTGGCAGGATTTCAAAATGTAACCGAAGTTAGAGGCCGTGGATTGATGATCGGTATCGAATTAGATCAGCCTGTCGGCCCCGTGAGAGACGCCCTTTTATTCAAGGAACACATTTTCTGTGGCTATGCTGGAAAAAATACGCTTCGTTTATTACCGAGTTTGGGAATCGATCAAAAAATCGCAGACCGGTTTTTGGAAAGTTTAGCAAAAGTTTTGAGAGGGTAATTGATTTAAATGAATGAAAAAAGGACTTGCTTTTTCACTAAAAATGTGATTATTTTGCGTTTCTTTTGTTCATCACAAGGGAGCAAAAAAAGAATTAAAAACTATAATTATTATCAATGGCATTAATTACAAAAATTAGAGAAAAATCGGGAATTGCAGCAGCGGCTATCGCGATCAGTTTAGTGTTATTTCTGATAGGAAGTGATATTTTTCAAGGTAATTCATCCCTTTTCGGGTCAAGTAATCAGGAAGTAGGCGTTATCGCTGGGGAAAGTATAAAAGTGCAAGACTTCCAGAAAAAAGTGGAAGAGGCAACGGCCAACTACACCGCGCAAACAGGCAAGGGACCAAGCGAGCAAGAAGCAACGATGATTAGAGACCAAGTTTGGAATCAATTCATTTTAGACATTGCCTATAAAAAAGAATTTGACGCATTAGGAATTAAAGTTTCAGAGGAAGAATTGATCGACATGGTGCAAGGAAATAACATCCATCCATCTGTTCGTCAACAATTTACAAATCCTCAAACAGGACAATTCGATAAGACTTTTGTGATTCAGTTTTTGAAAAACTTGAAGACGATGCCTGTGGAGCAGCAACAAGGTTGGGCTAAGTTTGAATTATCATTAGCGCAAGATCGCATTCGTAATAAATACGAGAACTTAATGCGTATGTCCAATTATGTGACACAGAATGAGGCTCAAAAAGAATATCAAACACAAAACGCGAAATTTGACGCACGCTTTGTGTACGTTCCTTTCTTCTCCATTCCAGATTCTACGATCAAGGTAACGGATTCTCAATTAGAAGAATATTTGGCCAAACATAAAGATCAATACAAGGGGACAAATACACGTGCGATTCAATACGTAACGTTTCCAGTGGTTCCTACGAAACAAGATACTGCCGATTTTTATTCTCAAATCAAGAAGTTAGCAAAAGACTTGGCGATCGCTCCGAATGATTCAGCTTTTGCGATGCTTAATTCAGACGTAAGAACTCCATATTTAGTTTCGTATGCGGAAATTCCTGAAGTGGTAAAAAGCCAATTGGCCACATTCCAAGTAGGTGGAATTTACGGTCCATTTAAAAATGGATTAACGTATTCGATCTACAAATATGGTGGTGTCAAGAAAGATACATTATTCACCGTTCGTGCCAGTCATATTTTGATCGCACCGGCCAACAAATCTGATTCGGCAAAAGCACAAGCTCAGACACGTGCAGAAGCGGTATTAGCGCAGATCAAAGGGGGCGCAAGCTTCGAAACTTTGGCGCAAATGAATGGAATGGATGGTACAGCCCAAAGCGGTGGTGACCTAGGCTATTTTAAAAACAATGGTTCTATGGCCAAAGGATTTGAAAAAGCCGTTTTCGGATTTTCAGGAACGGGCTTAATGCCAGGATTGGTTGAAACAGAATTTGGTTTTCATATCGTTAAAGTAACGGATGGTAAAACAAATACCTCATACCGTTTGGCGGCCATCAACAAATCCATTGCTTCTTCGCAGGCGACCATGGATCGGGTTTATACCAAAGCAGATGCGTTTGCAAATGCCAATGGGACCTTAGCAGCCTTTGACGTAGCGCTTAAAAGCGATAAAAGTTTAATCATGATGCGCGCTGAACGTTTGACTGAAAATGCTTCGGCGATCAATAACTTAACCAATGCACGCGAAATCGTTCGTTGGTCTTTCGATGATAAAACGGCTGTAGGCGATGGATCTAAAAAGGTTTTTGAGCAGGAGAATCAATACATCGTAGCTTACCTAACAGGTAAAACAGAAAAAGATAATGTGAAAGTGGCTGATTTCAAATCAGAACTATCGATGATGGTGATTAACCAACTGAAAGGCGAAAAAATTTCAGCGAAGTTAGCGGGAATCAAAGGTCCATTAGAGCAAATTGCTCAGAAATATGGAGCGGGAGCTTTGGTTGAAACGGTTTCAGCCGTTTCATTATCGAATGGCATGTTGAATTCAGCAGGTCCAGATGCCATCGCTTTAGGTCGTATCGCTGGTTTGCAAAACGGAAAGCGTTCTTCGGTATTTGTGGGAGAAAATGGAGTGTATGTGGTTGAAAAAACGGGAGGTGCACCTGCACCGGCCTTAGCTGATTACTCGACCTACAAGAATCAAATTCAATCTATGGGAACTCAGAGGGCTTCTTTTTACATTAATGAGGCCATCAAAGAAGCTTCTAAAATTGAAGATAAGCGCTATAAATTCTATTAAGATTTATAAAGGATAATAAGAAAAAGCATTCTGTGAAGGATGCTTTTCTTGTTTGCAAGAAGCATGAAAAACCGGATGAAACCCTTTATTGGCCCCCTAATGATCGCGATAGGCATATTGCTAGTCGGGCTGAGTCCGTATATCCGATTGCGCTTTGATTTAAGTGAGGAGAAGAAGTTTACGCTTTCGGCTTCGAGCATCGAATTGCTTCTCAAACAAGATGGCCCTATTCGCATTAAAGTTTTTTTAGGGGGCAATAAATTACCTGCTGGATTTAAGCGGATGGAGAAGGCCTTGGATGAATTGCTCTTAGATCTTAAATCAAATAGTAGCCAGGGAATAGAAATCGAGAAGATCGATGTGTATGAGGAATATCCGGATGAGTCGGCGCGCCAAAAAATAATCTTCCAATTAGATTCTTTAGGGATTCCTCCTACGAATGTTGTCAATAATGAGGATGGGAAACAGGTACAGCAATTGGTCTTCCCAGGGGTATTGATTGAAAAAGGGGATGCGCAAATAGGCGTATTGCTTTTGAAAGGGAATAAATTGTCCTCTCCGCAGGAAATGTTAAATCAGAGTGTGGAGGGTATGGAATATGAAATCATGCAAGGGATTGCGGCGATTGGCCAACAGCAGCGAAAGAAGATCGGTTTCTTTTTGGACTATAGCCATGTGCCAGCGATCAAGCAGATTGACTTAATTTCAAGTTTGAAAAAACGCTATGATTTATACCCGGTGGACTTGTCGGCTTCGCCCACGCTGGACGGCTTAGATGCGATTTGCGTGATTCAACCCGATCGAAAATTCAGTGAGGCAGATCAGTATAAAATAGACCAATTTTTAGTAAAGGGTGGAAAGGCCGTATTTTTATTGGATGGAATACGGGTGGATACCGTCGCAAATCAAGGATTGGTGGCTACGCCCATCGACCTAGGTTTACAAAATCTACTCTTCCGCTATGGCATACGATTGAATTCTGATTTGGTCAAAGATGCACAATTGAGCGGAACGATTCCGCTGGCGGTGGGGAATTTTGGCAATAAGCCATCGATCGAGTTAATGCCGTGGCCTGCCTTTCCTTTGTTGCAGGGAAATCCTAGTTCTGTAATTACAAGAAATCTAGATGCCGTTTATGGGCATTTTGTATCCAGCTTAGATACGGTGAAGGGAGCTTCCTATTTACAGAAAACAACCTTGTTGAAAACGAGTCCTTATACACAGGTCCAACAAGCACCTGCTACCCTCCCCTTTTCGGCTTCAGGGAAAGAATTTGACCCCAAGAATTACGTGTCAGGATCACGTGTGATTGCTTATTTAGTAGAAGGTAAATTTGTGTCGGCCTTTCGAAATCGGATATTACCTTTTGACAGCTTGTCAAAAAGTTTTGTCGCAGCCAGTGAGATCGCGGGAGGTATTGTGATTGTAGGTGATGGAGATGTGGCTTTGAATGGGGTGGATTTAGAAACAAAGAGTCCATGGGGATTGGGATTTGATCCATTTTCGAAGCATACGTATGCCAACAAAGACTTCCTGTTGAATTCGTTTCATTATTTATTGGACGATGGGCAGGCGATGATGTCAAGAAATAAAACGGTCAACTTAAGGCCTTTGGATAAAGTGAAAGTGAAATCGGAACGGGTATATTGGCAATGGGTAAACCTATTAATTCCGCTTGGCTTTGGAATCATTGTGAGTGCTTTGGTGATTTGGTACCGCAAGAGAAATTACAATCATTGATCAAAACAATTTTAATGTTTTCATGTTAAAAAAATAACACTTAATATTAACAAAATCATATTGAAGGATAAAGAAGTTTTTGATATAGCGATTATAGGTGCTGGTGCGGCAGGCCTTCATTTGCTGTATGAATTAACTCAAACACCTGCCGTTGACCCCTTAAAAATCTTAGTCATTGATTCAGGAGATCGATCAGAGAAATCCTGGTGTTTCTGGCAAAAGAATCAGCCAATCTATTCCCATTTAATTGAAAAAAAGTGGAATCATTTAGCTTTTGTTGGCGCTGATGGAACGGAAATCAAATCCTGTGTTGAACCTATTCATTACCATTACATCTCGTCTGAGAAATTCTATTCCTATTTCTTTTCAGAATATATCCCTAAAAATCCGGGCATTACAGTCGTCGCAGGATTGGCCAAAGAGGTTGTCCGAGAAGATGAAAATTTCAATATTTTATTAGCCTCAGGCGAAACATTTAGTACAAAAAGAGTTGCAGATTCGCGTTTTAACCAAGAAGATTGGCAAAATAGCGGGGGGCTTTATCAGCATTTTTACGGAAAGTTCATTCGTACAGATACTCCGGCGTTTGACGAAAATAAGGCCACTTTAATGGATTTTAGTTTAATGCAAAAGCATGAGCATTTCACATGCTTTCATTATATATTGCCCTTCAGCAACACGCAAGCCTTAGTGGAGACCACTGTCTTTAGTACAAAGAAGTATGAATTACCCTATTATCAGGAACTTTGGGAAGAATATTGGAAGACTAAATTGGGGGCCATTCCTTACACATTGGAAAAGGAGGAAATGGGAAGTATCCCGATGAGTGATTATGCGTTCCAACTGGAATCCGAAGGAATCCTTAAAATAGGAACGGCGGCTGGGCAGGTAAAGGCATCCACGGGATATGCGTTCACTCGAATGCATCATGACGCGAAAAACATCGTTTCAAATTCAATTAGAAAAAGACCTGGGCGCTTCCGGTTTTATGATCGCTTGTTATTAAGCATCATTAAAACAGATACGAAACAACTCCCTGAAGTGATGCGCAGACTATTTAACTCGGTGCCCATGCCTCTAATATTGATGTTTTTGGATGAAAAAAGCACGCTATTCCAAGAGATACAGATATTCTGCAGACTCCCTATTCGCTTATTTTTAACGCATTTATGGAAAAGTTTTACCCGGTCCAAATAAAGAGATTTTTTGGATCCATCGTCACGATCGGATATTGTGGTTTTCGCTTTTTAGTGGAACCTAGCAATCCTTATTTTGATTATGCATTTACGTTTATTTTCATGTTTTTATTGGGTATTCCACATGGGGCTGGGGATCATTTACTCATTCAAAAACAAAAAAAAGACCAAGGATTATCTTTTTCTCTGCTAAGATTCATGGGATCTTATTTAGCTGTAATGCTGCTTTATGCCCTCTTGTGGTATTATTTTCCCAAAATATCCTTTGTTATTTTTATTTTGATATCCATTTTTCATTTTGGTGATTTTGAAAATGAGGAACTGGAAAATGGGGCTATCCAAGCGTATTTACAAAAAATGTCTTTGGGCTTTGGCATATTGGGTTGGATTATTTATTTCCATTATGACGAGGTAAAGGTGGTTTTGGGAGATTGGGTTTGGGCATTACCGGCAGCTTTGCCCGTTTACTATCCTTACCTGTTTTTATTAGGTATCTTATTGGGCTTTAGGCGAAAGAGCATGTTCCGTTATTTGAATACCCTAATTACACTTTTATTAAGTTGTTTCCTCCCCTTGCTACCTGCCTTTGTGTGTTATTTTGCTTGTTGCCATGCGGTCTACAGTTTGAGCGACATGTCTGAACATTTACAATTAAGGATGAAATCTCTTTTAGCTAAGCTATTACCATTTAGTATTTTAGCATTCTTGATGGGTTATTTCTTTCTTAAAATGAACTCAAATACCTATGTGATTTATTATTTTTTCATCTTTCTTTCGCTGTTAACCATGCCCCATTTTTGGTTAATGCATCAAAATGTGAAAAAAAAATAGTGTCAAAACAGTGCATATTTATACTTTTTCAACATTTATTTTAATTTTTTTAGTATTTTAAAAACAATTTTTAAATATTTGTGTTTAGAAACCAAACTCAAATTGAGTAAAAAAACCAAACTCATTTTCAACCTTTTTTAAACAATTTAATTATGAATCTATTAAACATTTTATTGGACGGCAGTTTAGCTGCTGGTGATTACATTGGATTTACCTTTTTTACAGG
>JBIKRO010000026.1:0-32114 GCA_044349095.1 Aquirufa sp.
CAGAATCTTTAAGAGGTGCTGGTTGCCGAGTTTTAGTCACTGAAATCGATCCAATTTGTGCGCTTCAAGCTGCCATGGACGGATTTGAAGTGGTTCCAATGGATGAAGCTGCTACTAGAGCTAACATTTTTGTTACTGCTACAGGTAATGTGAAAATCATTCGTGATCGTCACTTTAAATTGATGAAGGACAAAGCGATCGTTTGTAACATTGGTCATTTCGACAATGAAATTGACATGGAATGGTTAAACAGTAACTACGGTCAAACAAAAGATCAAATCAAGCCACAGGTTGACATGTATACCATCGATGGTAAAAATGTAATCGTGTTAGCAGAAGGACGCTTAGTTAACCTTGGCTGCGCAATGGGTCACCCATCTTTCGTTATGTCAAATTCATTCTGTAATCAAACATTGGCTCAATTAGAACTTTGGGCTAATTCAGCTAATTATGAAAACAAGGTTTACATCTTACCTAAACATTTAGATGAGAAAGTTGCTTTCTTGCATTTAGCTCACATTGGCGCTAAACTAGAGGTATTAGAAAAAGAGCAGGCAGATTATATTGGTGTACCGGCTAACGGGCCATTCAAGCCTGAGCATTATCGCTATTAGTCGATTATTAATATAAATAAAAAAGCTGCATGTAACCCATGCAGCTTTTTTTACATTAAAAATTTACCCTAAGCAATTTGAGAAAAATAAATGCGCTTTTGATTGTTTAAAAATTTAACAAAAAGCCGTATTTTTGAAGATAATCCGAAATGAAAAATATGAAATTTGGCGTTGTAGTATTTCCTGGTTCTAATTGCGATGATGACACAGTAGGAGTTATTGAAAGTTTAGGCCACGAGGCCATCAAACTTTGGCACAAAGAAACAGATTTACAAGGTTGTGATTTCATCATTATCCCCGGTGGATTTTCATATGGCGACTATCTTCGTTCAGGCGCCATTGCTCGCTTCTCCCCCATCATGGACCATGTCATAGCACATGCCAAAAACGGAGGATATCTGATGGGTATTTGTAATGGATTTCAGGTATTGGTTGAAGCACACTTGCTACCTGGTGTTCTCCTTAGAAACAATTCGCAAAAGTTTATATCAAAAAACATTTTCCTAAAAGCGGCGACCAACAACTCCTTGTTAACGCAAAAACTTGATTTAAACAAAGCCTATAAAATACCCATCGCGCACGCGGAAGGTAGGTACTTTACTGACGAAAAAACATTAGCAAGTTTACAGGCCAACGATCAAATCCTGTTCTATTATTGCGATGAAAATGGGAATGTCAATGAAGCAGCAAATCCAAATGGTAGCTTGCTAAACATAGCAGGTATATGCAATGAGCAAAGAAATGTATTTGGCCTTATGCCGCATCCGGAAAGAGCCGCTGACCCCGATTTAAATAATACGGATGGATTGGAGATTATGCGCCAATTAATTCTAGAAACGGTTTCTTAATCCGTAAAAAAATTACCTTAGGTCATTGACCGAGACACCAGGAAACGATTTCTTGTTAAAAGTGAAGTAGGCATCATCCACTCCAGCATTTGGATTGAATTTTGTGATCTTGAAATTCTGTTTCTTTCCTGCTTTATTGACAATAGTCCACTCCTTCACTTTGAAGCTTGAAGTTTCAATCTTTAAACTAATTTTCTGAATCTGTGCCGACTTAGCCACTGGCGCTAATTCCAATGTCGAAACACCAGCAGCCTCAGATATCAAGATAATCTTATACTGTTTTTTATCAAACGAATAGATTTTAGCTGGATTCAAATCACCTTCTTCAGGGTCAAAGCCCGAAATATTCACTTCATTAATTTCCTTTATGTAAGTAGATACTTCTTTCCCGTTATTGAAAATTTCTTGGCCTGCTGTTTTTAACCTGAATTTAGTCCCCCTTACAGTAATCGAACCCGACATCACACCACTTCCATCTGTCTGATAAGAAAAGTTAGCTGAAAAAGAAGGCAACGATTTATACATTTTTTGCATGCCGTCAACAATCGATAATGCCTTTGAAGATTGGCCAAAAGTACCCAACGAGATAAATAAACAAACAGAAATGTAAAGTATTTTTTTCATACCCATTTTATAGATTTTTTAATATTTCTTCTAACTCAGTTTCAGACTTCACTAACACCTCTCTCGCCTTAGATCCTCCAAAAGAACCCACAATACCCACTGATTCTAATTGGTCAATCAAGCGACCCGCCCGGTTATAGCCTAATTTGAGTTTTCGTTGAATTAAAGACGTGCTACCTTGTTGGTGCATCACCACTAAACGAGCCGCCTCCTCAAAAAACGAATCACGATTTGCTGGATCAAAGTCACCTCGATCCTGTCCCCCCATTTCATCCGAATCAGGCTCGGGCAACAAATAAGCAGACGCGTAACCTTGTTGGTTCCCAATAAACTCGCAAATCTCTTCCACTTCAGGAGTATCCACGAAAGCGCATTGCAAGCGTATAACCTCAGAACCCATCGATAAAAGCATGTCACCCATTCCTACTAATTGGTCCGCCCCACCCGCATCTAAAATAGTTCTAGAGTCAATCTTTGACATGACTTTAAACGATAATCTCGCCGGGAAGTTTGCCTTAATCGTACCTGTAATTACATTAACAGATGGACGCTGCGTGGCAACTACTAAGTGGATACCAATCGCACGGGCCAATTGTGCCAATCGGGCAATCGGATGTTCCACTTCTTTCCCAGCGGTCAACATTAAATCCGCAAGCTCATCGATCACCAAAACAATGTATGGCATAAAATCATGCTCATTGGGGTTCAATCGACGATTGATAAACTTCTGATTGTATTCCTTAATATTTCGGCAACCCGCATCCTTCAGCTTATCATAACGCATGTCCATCTCCTTGCAAAGTGAATTAAGCGTACTCACCACTTTCTTAGTATCCGTAATAATGGCCTCCTCTGAGTCAGGAAGACAAGCCAAAAAGTGCCTCTCTAATTTATTAAATAAGGAAAGTTCTACTTTTTTCGGATCAACCAAAACAAACTTTAACGTAGCTGGATGTTTTTTATAAATCAACGAAGTCAATAACATATTTAGGCCGACCGACTTTCCTTGACCCGTAGCACCGGCCATTAATAAGTGTGGCATTTTGGCTAAATCCGCTACAAAAATTTCATTTGAAATAGTTTTACCCAATGTAATAGGTAAATCATACGTAGATTTTTGGAATTTTTCAGAACCAATAACAGCCCGAACTGGAACCATCTCTCTATTCTTATTGGCGACCTCGATCCCTATAGTACCTTTTCCAGGCATTTGGCCAATAATCCGAACCCCCATCGCGGCTAAAGACAGCGACAAATCGTCCTCCAAAGAAGTTATTTTACTTACCCGTACACCCGCTTTAGGTATAATCTCATATAAAGTAACCGTAGGCCCAATGGTGGCCTCTATCTTCTGAATACCAATGCCATAATTCAATAAAGTCTCTACAATCTTCTCCTTATTCTCCTTCAACTCATCCATGGTCACTTGAGTTGTTTGATTTTTCTGATCATATTCCTTTAATAAATCCAAGGTCGGATATACATATTTAGGTAAATCGGCCGTAGGATCATATAAACCAAATTGCTGAACTAAATCATTCGCTTTAAGCTCCTGTCCCGCCAAGCTAGAATCTTCTACCTCCTCCACAGGAGTTTCGTCAACAGCCACCTTATAGGTAAACGATAAATCATCTTCAGGAGCCACCTCTTCGGGTTGCAATTTTTCTTCTAGGCTAATCTCCTCCACTGCTTTTTCAGGAGGTACAATCGGCCTAAAAACCTCTAAATCTTCATTGTCCTCGTGAATACTAGGCCCATCTTCATCGATAAAATCATCTGCAAAATCTGTAGGTAATCCTTCATCCAAACCTGTAGAAGTATCAAAGGCCAAATCAGAAACGGTCTTAGCTTGTTTAGGATTTAGCTGATAAAAAATGACTAAGAAGACAAAGCCAACAAACATGATCAGAAATACAGAAAGATATCCAATGAGTTGGTTCAACTTTTCATTAATAAAAAAGCCGACCCCTCCACCCAAAGAATGAGGTAAATCCAACTGAAATACCAAAAACCCTGCCACTAAACTCCCCCAAATAATGTAAAATAAGACTTGCCAAGAAAAGCGATCCAAGGGATATAATTCACGCTTAAAACCTAATTTTAAGGCTGATAAATAAAAGAGAGGAATCAATAAAAAAGAGGACCAACCAAAAGTCCTAAACAAAAAGAAATGGGCAATTTTAGCCCCTAATAAGCCTGCAAAATTCTTGACAGGAATATCAGATCCATTTAATACGTCGATTGAACCCTGCTCTAATTCACTTTGATCAGCGACGCCAACAAAAAAATTAGACGCAAATGCGACCAACAACAAAGTGCCAACCCCAAACAAAAAAGCTGCAAAAATAATTCGAAAGCGGAAGAAACCTGGACCAGAAGCACCGTCCTTTTTAGCTCCCTTCTCAAAATCAATTTGAAGCGTGTTTGATGTATTAACGATCTTTTTGGCCATAAATAAAAAAGTGTTTTAATCTATAAATTTCGACTTTTTGATTCGATTTACAAAATCATTTTACAAACCATTTTTAAGGATTGCCTGATTAATTTTTTTTATCAAGCCAGGCCCTTCATACACAAACCCGGAATAGAGCTGAATTAAACAGGCCCCAGCTTTCAATTTCTCGATCGCATCCTCCGCAGAATGAATCCCACCTACACCTATGATAGGAATTTCACCTTTCGACTTGCCATGCAAATAGGCAATAACTTCCGTAGACCTTTCACGTAATGGCCGGCCGCTTAATCCGCCCATCTCATTAGTCAATTTGGCCGAGGACTTCAAGCCATCCCTTGAAATTGTCGTATTGGTGGCAATGATTCCAGCTAATTTAGTTTCCATTACAATCTCAATGACATCATCTAATTGCTCATTGGTTAAATCTGGGGCAATTTTCAATAAGATTGGTTTAGGTTTTTGCTTACTTTGATTCAATTTTTGCAACCGCATCAACAACTTTTTCAAGGGCTCTTTTTCTTGTAAAGCCCTTAAATTAGGGGTATTAGGTGAACTTACATTGACAGCAAAATAATCCACATCGTTGAACAAAGTTTCAAAGCTTAAGCAATAATCCTCTTCCGCCTCTTCATTTGGGGTAACTTTATTTTTACCTAGGTTACCGCCTACAATCACTTTCGACTTTCGAGCGGCCAAACGCTTTTGCATGGCAAACATGCCATCATTATTAAATCCCATCCGATTAATTAAGGCCTCATCTTGGGGCAAGCGGAAAAGCCGAGGAGTAGGATTTCCAGCTTGCGCCTTAGGAGTAACAGTTCCAACCTCAATAAATCCAAATCCAAGATTTGCATAATCATCCACCGAATATGCATTTTTATCAAATCCAGCGGCTAAGCCAACCGGGTTTTCAAATCTTAAACCAAATACCTCTCGCGCTAAATCTTTATGTTTAAACCCATAGACCCAATTGAAAATCAAAGAAACACCAGGAATTTTCATGATCAAACGTAGGCCGTGGGCAACTATATAATGAGCAAGCTCTGGATCAACTAAGAATAAGAGAGGCTTAAGAATATTTTGATAAAACATAGATTCTTTAAAAAATAAATCGATGTAAAAATACAACATTTGGCCAAATTTATGGGAATAAAACAAGGATAAAATGTAGATTTAATAGCGTATATTAAAATAAATTCAATGCTTGATGAAAGTCTCAAAAAAAACAATAATTTTAAGCATCCATCGGATAATCAAGCATTTAATAAATATAAAAGCCTATGCTAAGTCGAGTTGCTAACTCCATTTATTGGATGAATCGTTACATTGAGAGAGCGGATAATTATGCGCGATTCATCTCCGTTAATTTCAATTTAGCTTTGGATCTTCCACCCAATGTGCCCGAACAATGGGAGCCTTTGATTGTCGCCACAGCCGATCACTTTAATTTTTTCGAACATTATCCCGTGGCCAATCGTGAAAATGTGTTGCATTTTATGACGTTTGACGTGGACAACCCCAACTCCATTTTGTCTTGTTTATATAGCGCGCGTGAAAACGCTCGTACCATTCGAGAAAGCATTTCAAAAGAAATGTGGGAGTATGTCAATCAAATTTACTGGAAGGTAAAGGATCGAGTGGAGGGAAGTAAAAATTGGGAAATATCTCGTTACCAGGGGTTTTTAGAAGAAATAAAATCTGGGAGCCAACTATTTTACGGGATCGTCGACTCGACGATCACCAGAGGTGAAGGTTGGCATTTTGGACAAATGGGCAAATTATTAGAGCGCGCAGATAAAACGACACGTTTTTTAGATGTAAAATACTTCACCCTACTTCCTGATATTGACGCCATAGGGTCACCCTTAGATCTGTTATTATGGTCGGCCGTTTTAAAATCAGTTTCTGCCTACAATATGTTTCGACAGCAATATAAAGTGATTAGTCCTACACATATCGTTGAATTTTTAATTCTCGACAAAAGCTTTCCTAGGTCCGTTGTTCATTGTCTGCAGGAAGCTGAATTATCGCTTTATGCAATTTCAGGGACCTCTTTTGATCATGGGTATTCGAATGCTGCCGAAAAGAAAATATCAAAACTTTTATCAGAAATTGAGTTTACTGAAATTGACGATATCTTAAAAACTGGGCTACACCAATTTTTAGATGATTTCCAATCAAAAAACAATGAAATAGGCCAAACCGTATTTAACACCTATTTTGACATTAAGCCCGTAAGTTAACATAGGCTTCTAAATAAAAATCGTAATATTGCGCAAAATTACGCAGTTCCCTCATTATGACATATTGCTTAGGTATTACCGTTAAAGAAGGCATTATCGCCGTTGCAGACACCAGAATCACGGCTGGAAATGAGATGTATTCGAATAAAAAAATCTCCATTCATGAAATAAAAGATCACAGTCTTTTCATCATGACCGCTGGCCTAAGATCCGTTAGAGATAAAGCTGTTATCTACTTTAATCAAACGGTAGAAGAACAAGAAGAGGCCTATAATTACATGCATGAGGCGGCAACGGCCTTTGGTCAAATGTTAAAAAAAGTGGCCATTGAAGACCGTCAAACCTTAGAAAAAGAAGGATACCACTTTAACCTACATGCGATTGTGGGTGGCCAAATGCCGAAAGACTCAACTCACAAACTATTTTTAATATTTCCTGAGGGGAACTGGATTGAAATCAATGATGGACTCAAATACCAAATTATTGGCAATTCAAATTATGGAAAACCCCTTTTAAATCGAAATCTAAACCATGACACATCTTTAAAAGATGCATTAAAAATGGGCTTTCTTTCATTTGATGCAACCCAAGTAAGTACCAACGATGTGGATTATCCCATTGACGTTGTCGTTTATGAAAAAGATAGTTTTAAGGCAAAAGAGGTGCGTTTATACAAAGAAGACATGCAAAAAATTTCGGATGAGTGGAATATCGCATTAAGAAACTCGTTAGAAAGCATTGACGAAGAATGGATGAAAAGCTTAATTTCAGTGCCTAGCCCGACGTCTAAATGATCGCAAAAATCAAGCACTTGCTGACCTATCATTATAGCGCAGCTGTAAATCTAGAGCCACATGTTTTGTATTTACATCCTAGAAAAAGTTCGTTATTGACGATCAATTCATTTACGCTAGATATCAACCCAAAGCCTGTTCAAATTTCGAAAAACTTAGATCCTGAAGGCAACATTCAAAATATATTATTCTTCAAAGAACCTACTGATTCCCTTCAGATTGAGATGAATGCGGTGGTTGAAACAACAGAATTTAATCCTTTTGACTTTGTGTATTTCCCCTTTGAGAGTAAAACATTGCCCTTAAATTACACCCATTCCTATCAAAAAACACTGAGCCCTTATTTAGGCCAAGAAGGAGTCAGCACCCTAGTGGAGCAAACCGCAAGGCAAATTGCTTCTCAAGTTAAATGGAATACCTCTTCTTTTTTATCCGAATTAAATGAATTTATATTCAAGCAATTTGCCTATGAAATTAGGGAGGAAGGGGCTCCAAATTCAGCAGAATACACGTTGGTCAATCGGAGAGGTTCATGCCGTGATTATGCTGTTTTATTTTCTGCCTTGTGCAGAGCATTGGGCTTAGCCACTCGGTTTGTCAGTGGATATTATGTAGGCGTCGCTCCTGTCGATGTCCCTAATCAAACGCATCATTTACATGCTTGGGTGGAAGTGTACTTACCGGGAGGCGGTTGGCGTGGCTATGACCCTACCCAACATGAAGTCGTGGCAGGAAATCACATTCCCTTGGCTGCTTCATGCTTGCCAGAAGAAATCACTCCTGTATTTGGGTCGTATCGAGGATCAGCTACCTCAGAATTGATAACAAAAGTAAGTATAGAACGCGTTTAGCCGATTAATAATTGGGCCAAAAGATAATCTGCAATCAGAATCGCAATACATGAATTAGTCACTGCGGAAGTACTTGCCTTACCCACTTCATAAGCTCCACCTTGTGTGTAAAAACCCTGAAAGGACGAAATCGTCACCACAATAAAGGAAAACACAACGGATTTAATTAGGGCAAAAAACATATAATTGCCCTTAAATTGAAATTGAAGTCCGTGAATGTATTCTTGAGGAGAAATGGAACCGGTCAACCAACCTGCCAAATACCCTCCATAGATGGATAAAAAACATGCTAAGGTAACCAACATTGGAAAAGTCAACATGGCAGCAATGATCTTTGGAAGTACTAAATAAGACCTAGAATTAATCCCCATCACCTCCAACGCATCTATTTGCTCCGTGATTCGCATGGTGCCCAATTGGCCCGCGATGTTAGAACCAATTTTTCCAGCCAATACCACACAGGTAATCGTAGGCCCCATCTCTAAAATAGTGGTATCTCGAACGATTAAACTGATTATGTATTGCGGAACAAACGGATTGTCCATATTGGCAGCAGTTTGAACACAAGTAACCGCTCCCAAAAAAGATGAAACGATTGCGACTATGAGTAAAGAATTTATTCCAATGTCGATGCACTCCTGCATAATTAAGGGCCAATAAACCCTAAATTTTTCAGGATTTGTGAACAGCTTACCTAGGAAGATTAAATATTTACCTAATTTTGACATGGATTTTAGATTAAACCATTTTGTCAAAGATAATGAAGAAATCAATCATAATTAGTGGAGGAAGTCAAGGAATTGGAAAAGCCCTAGTAAAAAAGTTTTTAGAAAACGGATTTCAAGTGTTTACCTGTGGTCGAAACGTAGAAAAATTAGAAAGCCTAAAAAGCGAGTTCAATCATCCACTCCTACATACTTTTGTGGCAGATTTAAGCGATAAAAAACAGGTTTCAAACTTTGCAGCATGGATTTTAAATCAAGAAAACAAAATTGACATCCTCATAAACAATGCAGGTTATTTTTTACCTGGACAAATTCAAAATGAGGAAGATGGCGTGCTGGAAAGTCAAATTCAAGCAAATCTTTACAGCGCTTACCACTTAACCAAAGCCATTTTACCTGGCATGCAAAAATCTAACTCTGGGCATATTTTTACCATCTGTTCCACCGCCTCCATTACAGCATATACAGCTGGAGGGTCCTATTGCATCAGTAAATTTGCCTTATTAGGATTTACCAAGGTGTTAAGAGAAGAATTGAAAACGCAGGGAATTAAAGTCACCGCGGTCCTTCCAGGTGCTACCTTAACACCCGCCTGGGATGGAGTTAATTTACCTGATTCAAGATTTATTCCAGCAGAGGACGTGGCTAATACTATTTTTTCGGCTTCCATCATGAGTGCGTCAACCGTCATCGAAGAAATATTAATTCGCCCTCAATTGGGTGACATTGAACTATGATTTTTGAAATAGAATATTCGCTTGAAAATATTTCTAATGCTGCAAATCAGCTTTTAAAGGCGATCAACCTTGGGCCTAAGATATGGCTATTTAGAGGAGAAATGGGTGCGGGAAAAACGACTTTGGTGAAAGAAATAGGCCAACAACTAAAAATCAAATCCATCGTACAAAGCCCGACCTTCTCACTGGTCAATCCCTATGAAACAGAATCAGGTGAGATCATGTATCATTTTGATTTGTACCGACTAGAAAACGTACATGAGGCCGTTGATATTGGCATCGAAGAATACCTTGATTCGGGCCATTTATGCTTTATTGAGTGGCCAGAAAGAGCCGAAATTTTGTGGAATATCCCTCATGTCAACATAGAGATTATTAATTTGACTGAATTTAGCCGTAAATTGACCTGTAATTGGCAATCATGACAGAAACTACACCCTTTCAGGAAATATTGGCCCAACAAGGAATCATGACGATGGAAGCCATGAATTGGACCAAAAAAAATGCAAAATCCATTCAAATTGGTATTCCAAAGGAAGATTCTAAGGATGAAAATCGGGTTGCATTGAGTCCCCAAGCGGCCCAACTTCTAATTGCCAATGGCCATGATGTATGTGTAGAAAAATCAGCAGGTGAGCGTGCAGGATTTACTGACGCTGATTATATTTTAGCCGGTGCCAGCGTAACCGAAAGTCAAAATCAAGTTTGGCAATGTCCACTCATCATCAAAATAAATGCGCCTAGCCTTGATGAAATTAGCCAAATGAAAATAGGGCATGCCATTATTTCGTGTGCATCCCTGCATCAACTAAGTTCTGAGGCTATCGACCAATTAAACCTGAAAAAAATCCTGGCCATAGGACTTGAATATGTAGAAGATAACGGCGGTGAATATCCCTTTGTTAAAATAATGGCTGAAATTGCTGGCCAATTAGTCTTGCCCATCGCCAGTGAATTACTGCGCAATAAAGAAGGTTCAGGCATTTTATTAGGCAATGTCACAGGAGTACCGCCCTTTAATTTAGTTATTTTAGGTTCAGGTTATGTGGCCGAACAAGTTGCCAGAGCTGCATGGCATTCAGGGATTCAAATGCAAGTTTTTGATAAAGACATTTATAAATTACAAAGGCTAAAAAATACCCTAGGTTTTCCATTAATTACCCAAGTCATTGACTCAGAAAATTTACCCAAAGCACTCCAAGAAGCCACCGTCATCGTGGGCGCTTTGAGATCTGATTCAGGTATTACTCCATGTGTGGTGACCGAAGAAATGGTGGCCAATTTAAAAGAAGGCACGCTCATTATTGACGTTTGCATCGACCAAGGGGGCTGTTTCGAGACTTCTGAAATGACCAACTTGAAAAATCCAACGATCACAAAATACGGGATTACCCATTATTGCGTACCCAATATTCCATCCTTAGTCTCAAAAACTTCCAGTCTTGCCATTAGTAATTTAATTACTTCTTTTGTTTTAAAAACAGGAAAAACGGGAGGAATTGAAGAGATGCTTTGGCAAGGAAAATCATTTATGAAAGGAGTTTATTGCTACAAAGGACACGTTACCCATCCGTTAATTGGCAAATTATTCAAAAAACCTGTCAAGGACATCCAACTATTACTAATGAATTAATCGGCCATGCTAGAAGATTATACTGCCATTTCAAATGCCCCGAATTCACCTGATTTAAACGGTAAATACTTAGGCCTCATTTCGACTGATTTCATCAAAGTCTCAGATACTTTAAAAGAAGCCGCATACCAAGTAAAGAAAAGGGGATTTTCCGATTTTCCGATTTTTGTAACTTCCCAAAGGCCCATCGAGATAGGTCAGAAGTTAATTGGCGTCAACGAGCTAAACGAAAATAAATGGAACTACCATGCATCCATGATGGAGGAATTTGTCCAGCGTAATTTAATTGCAGAAGAAAATATCGAACTATTTGTACAAAATTATAAGGACATTGAGGAATTTGCATGCCTATTTGTCGTGGATGGGCAATTTACCAATTTTGTTTTCATCCCATTCCCCGAAGAAAACGCAGAATTGCTATAATTTTTTATTTAAAGGATGGAAATCCCGCACCATTTGGCTTAAATAGGCCCGATCTAAGTGCGTATAAATTTCAGTCGTCAAGATGGATTCATGACCCAACATCTCCTGAACAGCTCTCAGATCCGCTCCTCCCTCAATCAAATGTGTCGCAAAAGAATGCCGAAAGGTATGCGGACTAATCGTCTTTTGAATGCCCGCTTTTTGTGCTAAGTCTTTACAAATAATAAACACCATCACTCGGCTTAGTGGAGATCCACGCCGATTTAAAAACACATAATTCACCGCGGATTTCTTGACTGGAATTTGAGGCCTAATATGCGCTAAATATAATTTCAAATAAGTAAATGCATCTCTACCCGCTGGAACCAAACGCTCCTTATCCCCCTTTCCACACACTTTGATAAAACCATTTTCGATGTACACATCGGTCAACTTCAACCCCACTAATTCCGAAACACGAAGTCCCGCCCCGTATAAAAATTCTAGCATTGTCCGATTGCGAACTCCCTCATTAGTACTCATATCATTGGCCTCCAAAATCAAATTGATTTCATCAAATGAAAGTGTATCCGGCAATTTTCTCCCTTTTTGAGGACTCTTAATATGAACCGTGGGATCCATCGGAATCTTGCCCTCAAAAACTAAATACTGAAAGAAACTACGAATGCCTGATAAACAACGCGACTGCGTACTTGCTTCTATCCCCAGGCTATGCAAATCTTTTAAAAAATCAAGTATCTGATTTTCTTTTACGTCCAAAACAGGGGTTTGCAAAGGAGTTAAATAAGTGGCTAATTTCCGAATATCCCGTATGTAAGCCTCTAATGAGTGCCCTGAAAGACCTCTTTCAATCCTTAAATAATGCCCAAAAGTCTGAATTTCATTTTCCCACATGGGCATTTTATTTAAACAATCACATAAATTTAACAGAAATACGTATTTTTACATCGCATTAGATCTAAATATAGACTGGCTCTTATTAAATTCTTTTTCTATGGTACGTCAAAAAATCTTAATTCTGAATGGACCCAACTTAAATTTGTTGGGCACAAGGGAGCCTGAAATTTATGGCCAACAAACATTCGAACAATACCTTGAAGTATTACGTGATAAATTTGAAAAGGAATTTGAAATTTTTTATTTCCAGTCCAATGAGGAAGGTGCCATGATCAATAAATTACACGAAGTGGGGTTTTCCTATGATGGTATTCTATTAAATGCAGGAGGCTATACCCATACGTCTATTGCCCTAGCAGATGCAGTTTCAGCGATAAAAACTCCCGTCATAGAAATTCATATTTCCAATGTACACGCCAGAGAATCGTATCGTGCGCATAGCTACCTAAGTCCAAAATGTAAGGGAAGTATTGTTGGTTTTGGTTTACCAGGTTACGATTTAGGACTTTATTCATTTATATAATTCATGCTCTCATTTTATCCAGGTCCTTCCAAGGTTCATCCTGAAGTCCTCGGATTCATCCAAGAGGCTTTTTCCAACGGCGTCGTTAGCATAAATCACCGAAGCGAACGCTTTGAAGTTTTGTTAAAAGACACGCTTCAAATCCTTCATGAAAAATGGAATATCCCGCAGGATTACACACTATATTTTATATCCTCAGCGACAGAAGCATGGGAAATTGTAGCCCAATCGCTCATTAAAGAAAAAAGTCTACACCTATACAATGGAGCTTTTGGTAAAAAATGGGCGCATTATACGAAGCAGATTATTCCAAATGCTCATTCATTTGAATTTGGTCTTAATGAAGATTTTAAATCAGTCACTCCTACTTTAAGCGTAAAAGATTTTGATACTATCTGCTTAGTTCAAAGCGAAACATCTAACGGTACAGGGCAAACTATTTGCAGATCAGATTTTGATTTACATGAAGATGCCATTATTGCTGTGGATGCCACGTCGACCATGGGAGGCATTAATTTACCTTGGTCAGAAGCAGATGTTTGGTTTGCCTCTGTGCAAAAGTGCATGGGTATTCCCGCTGGTTTAGGAGTGCTTATTTGTTCGCCAAAAGCGCTTGAAAGAGCGGCCCAACTAAACAAAAAAGTACACTACAATGACGTTCTTCTAATGGAAGAAAATCGAAAACTGTTTCAGACTCATTATACACCGAATGTGCTAAGCATCTACGTTTTAAATAAATTGGCACATTTACTTCCCAACCTAACCGTCATTGATCAGCAGACCTGGAAGAAAGCGTCAATTTTAACTGATTACTTTTCGAACACTAATGCATTCCATTTATCATTTCTGATAGAAAATCCGCAGTTGAGACTTCCAACTGTATTCGCTTTAAAAGGAGAAGTTGAACAAATTAAAAGACTTCAAAATTTATGTTTAAAAAACAACATTGAATTAGGCAAAGGATACGGAGAATGGAAAGATAATACCATTCGAATCGCAAATTTCCCTAGCCATACTTTGGAAGATTTTGGTCAATTAATTAATCTGATAAATACTTAGCCATGGAAATCAATTTCAAAGAAATAGTATCCTCCTCCTTAATTTTATTTTCAGTCATTGATATTTTAGGAGCGATCCCAATTATCATCGACCTTAGAAAAAAAAATGGAGATATTCATGCGGGACAAGCAACCTTAGTATCAGGGCTAATCATGGTGGGATTTTTCTTTGCCGGAAAATTTATCTTAGCTTTTTTAGGGGTGGACACCAACTCATTTGCTGTGGCCGGTGCATTGATTTTATTTCTTATCGGCCTAGAAATGACCCTGGGTAGAAATATTTTCAAAAACGACACTATTACCACCGGATCCCATTCCATCGTCCCACTCGCTTTTCCAATTATCGCTGGAGCAGGAACGATGACGACATTGATTTCGCTAAAATCACAATTTGAAGAAGTCAATATATTGATCAGTATTTTCATCAATTTGATTTTCATTTACTTAGTATTACGCTCAAGTGTTTGGATTGAAAGGAAGCTAGGAAATGCTGGAACACAAATTTTAAGAAAAGTTTTTGGAGTTATTTTGATTGCTATTGCCATCAAGATATTTAAAACAAGACTCTTTTAATATGTCGAAAAAACAAAAATATTATGTCATTTGGGCAGGTCACAAGACAGGTATTTTTGATACCTGGGCTGAAACCGAGCAAAATATTAAGGGCTTCCAAAACGCCCAATTCAAGTCATTTGAAACAAAAGAAGAGGCATTCCATGCATCGAAAAAAAATTATTGGGCCAGTATTAAAACCAAGTCCGAGCCCTCAAAAATTAAAAAAATAACCAGTGAATCCATTCAAAAACCCTCCATTTCAGTAGATGCGGCCTGCGCAGGCAATCCAGGGGTTTTGGAATATCAAGGCGTCAATACAGAAACGAAAGAAGTTTTATTTTTCAGAGGTCCTTTTCCGTTAGGAACCGTCAATATCGGTGAATTTCTAGCTATAGTCCACGGATTGGCTTACTTGAAAAAAATAAACTGCCCATATCCACTGTATTCAGATTCAAGAACGGCTATCTCGTGGGTTAAAAAAAAGGCGATAAAAACCAATTTAGAACGCAGCTCAGCTACAGAAGAGCTTTTTAAAATGGTCGATAGTGCGTTAGAGTGGCTTCATAAAAACCCTTACGCAACTAAAATATTAAAGTGGGAAACCGAAGATTGGGGTGAAAATCCAGCAGATTATGGGAGGAAGTAGATCAATCTTCACCTTCAAACAGTTTTCCCTAGCCCACGGAGATCCGGGATTAAAAATAAGTACGGAAGCCTGCTTATTGGGTGCATGGGCGTACAAATTTGCCAACGGAAAAATCTTAGACATAGGGACCGGTTGCGGTTTACTCGCCTGCATGCTTGCTCAATCCAATCCTGTTACACGTATAGATGCCATTGAAATTCATCCAGAGGTTGCCATTCTCGCCTCAGATAACATACGAAACAGCCCATTCAAAAATCAGATTCAAGTAATGAATGGCGATATTCGATCTATATCCGCGGAAGATCCTTATGATTTTATTATTTGTAATCCACCATTTTTCAACAATCACCTTCCAGCCACTTTAGATGATAGACAGTTGGCCATACATGACGACGAATTGAATTTTGTGGATTTGATTATTGCCATTAAAAATCTGTTGAAACCTGGAGGGAAATTTGCTGTCATTTATCCAAAAGAAGTCATGGATAAATTTGAAAATGAGATGGACAAAAATGGACTTTTTGTGCATCAATTATTGCATGTGTTTCCTACCCCTCAATCAAAACTACTTCGGGTGATTTGTCTAGGGTCAACTGAAAAACAAGACAAGGTCCTTGAAAACTTTTACATCAAAGACGAAAACAATGAATACACAGAAGCGTTTAAAATGTTACTTAATCCCTACTATTTAATCTTCGAATAAAAAATAACCACATGTTTTTGTATTTTTGTTCGTAGATACCTCCATATATGTTGCAAATATCTATTCTTGTTCCACTTTATAACGAAGCCGAGTCTCTTCCTGAGCTAACGACTTGGATAGACCAAGTGATGAAAGCAAACTCGTTTTCTTACGAGCTAATTTTCATCAATGATGGCAGCACTGATACATCATGGGAGGTAATAAATTCCTTATCAAAAGAATACAAACCCGTTAAAGGCATTTGCTTTTCAAGAAATTATGGCAAATCAGCCGCATTGCATGAAGGATTCTCGAGGGCTGAAGGAGACGTAGTCATTACGATGGATGCTGATCTGCAAGATTCACCCGATGAAATTCCTGAACTGTATCGCATGGTCACTCAGCAAGATTATGATCTTGTTTCTGGCTGGAAGCAAAAAAGGTTTGACCCTATTTCAAAAACAATACCTACTAAACTATACAATGCCGCAACTAGAAAATTATCAGGTGTACATCTGCATGATTTCAATTGTGGGCTAAAAGCATATAAAAAAGAAGTGGTTAAGACACTCCGACTTTATGGTGAAATGCACCGCTACATTCCCGTTCAAGCGAAGTGGAACGGCTTCACTAAAATTGGAGAAAAAGTCGTCCAACATCAAGCTAGAAAATACGGGGTGACTAAATTTGGCCTAGAACGATTTATATTCGGATTCTTAGATCTTCTTTCAATCTCATTTGTGCAGGCTTTTGGAAAAAGACCGATGCACCTATTTGGTAGCTTGGGAATTTTATCCTTTTTCTCAGGGACTCTGTTGACCACATGGTTGATCAGTGAAAAATTATATAATCTCGCAAACCAATTAAAATATAGAAACGTTACTGATAATCCCTTGTTTTATTTGGCCTTAGTCGCGATCATTTTAGGGGTCCAATTATTCTTAGCTGGCTTTATTGGCGAATTATTAATTACAAACTCCGACAAAACAACGGATTACAAAATCAAGGAAGAAGTCTCTTAGCATGCATTCAAAAGATTTAAGTTGGCTTAGTCGCTCCGAACTATTAATCGGCCCAGAGGGCATTCAAAAATTACAATCCGCACATGTATTGATCGTAGGCCTAGGGGGCGTGGGTTCCTTTGCCGCCGAATTTATCGCCAGAGCTGGAATTGGAACGATGACGATAGTCGATGGGGATGTGGTGGACCCAACCAATCGGAATCGCCAATTACCTGCGCTTGCAACCAATCATGGAGTGGCCAAAGTAAAAATTATGGCTGAACGTTTAATGGCTATTAATCCGGACCTGATTTTGCATGAGCATGAAACTTTTTTAAGTCCTGACGCAGCTAAAGAAATTCTAGAAAAAACGCGTTTCGATTATGTCATGGATTGCATTGATTCTGTAACACCCAAATTAACCTTGCTTAAAACGGCCTACGAATTAAATCTAAAAATAGTGAGTTCCATGGGAGCTGGCGGGAAATTAGATCCAACAAAACTTAGAACCACAGATTTATTAGATACTCGGGAATGTTATTTAGCCGCTTTAGTCAGAAAACGAATTCGGAGATTGGGCGTCGGAAGAGGAATAAAAGCGGTGTTTTCTTTAGAAAAAGTGCGTGACGAATCCCTTATTTTAACAGACGGTTCTAATTTTAAAAAATCGGCTTATGGCACCATATCCTATTTACCTGCCGCATTTGGTGGGGCTTGTGCTTCAGTGGTCATTCGGGATATTTTAGACGAAGAAATTCCCATGGAAAAAAGACTAAAGGCCCACATGAACCTAAGCCGAAAATCAAAAAAGTAATGATCAAAATAGGGGTTATCAATGTTTCAGACCGTGCAAGCCAAGGAATTTATGAGGATATTCCTGGCAAAGCCGTGGTAGAACTTCTGCATGAATACCTGATTAGCGAGTTTGACGTCGTCTATAAAGTGATTCCCGACGAGCAAAGGCAATTGGAAGAGGCGATGATCCACATGGCCGACATTGAAAAAACGTGCCTAATTATCACCACGGGTGGAACTGGACCCTCCCTTAGAGATGTTACCCCTGAAGCAACAGAAGCGATATGTCAAAAAATGCTACCCGGTTTTGGTGAGTTAATGCGTTCAATTAGTTTGGCATTTGTACCCACTGCCATTCTTAGCAGGCAAACGGCTGGCATTCGAGGAAATACTTTAATTGTCAATTTACCTGGAAAACCAAAAGCAATTAGGCAGTGCCTAGAGGCTGTTTTTCCCGCCATCCCCTATTGCATCGATTTGATTGACGGCCCCTTTTTAGTTTGCAACGAAGCGAAAATGAAAGCCTTCAGACCTCCCTCAAATTAGTATTCTGATTTAACTAACAGATCATATAAATGTGCTGTTATTTTGCCTCTTTGGCCGCCACGGATTTGTTTTCCGTCAATGGAAAAAACAGGCAATACTCTTTTAGTACTTCCGGTCGTAAATACTTCGTCGGCCGACAAAAAATCATCCAATGAATAATCACCAACCCGAACTTCAAACTCCTTAGAGGCTAAAGACATTACATGGCTCCGAGTAATACCCGCTAAAATTTGTTGGCCCGGCGTGTAAACAACCCCCGATTTCACAAAAAACAAATTACTCCTAGATGATTCTGAAACTCCCAATTCATCAGTATAATAAATCAAATCATTCCCCCCTTTGCTTTTCATCTCAGCCCAATGCCTAATCGCAAAAGCATAGTTTAAGGATTTAATATCAGCCATTTCTCGATGGTATTTTTGGCTTATCAAATGCATTCCCTCCATGGGATTCGCAAAAGAAAAGACCCCAGGAAAGATGAATAAATTAGATCCCCCTTCCATGGGCTCAAATCCATTCAAACTTTCGCCACCGGTCAACACTAATTTAACCCCTAAACAAGAATCTTTTGAGGTTTTAGCTAAATCAAGAATCAATTGGGAAAGTTCAGCTTTTGAGTACCTATGCTCAATCCCCATTTTTTGAGCTGAGGATAGAAATCGATCTAAATGGTCAGACAAAAAAATCGCTTGCCTATCCATGATTCTAAAAAAATCAAAAATGCCATATCCTCGGAGAAAACCAATGTCCTTTACACTAACATGAGCCTTGTCGGGGGAAACCCAAGCATCATTCACAAATATCGGATACGCCATATTGTTTTAATTTATGAACTAATTTAATTACCTCCATGGCTTCTTTCACGTCATGAACCCTCAAAATACTAGCGCCTTTGTTCAAAGCTATGGCATGTAAGGCAGTGCTTCCAGTTAATGATTGATCTGCATCAATTTGCAAAAAATTGTGTATCATGGTCTTACGAGAAAGACCCACTAGGATCGGAGCGCCCAATAATTTGAATTGACTCAATTTTGCCAATAACTCATAGTTGTGATCCAAAGACTTAGAAAAACCAAAACCAGGATCTATCAATAAATTTTTCAATCCCCGTGATCTCAAAAGTTGTACTTTTTTAGCTAAATCAGTCCACACCGCCTCAACTACATTTTCATAAGCTGGGATTTGATGAACCTCTTCAAATTTACCGACACTATGCGTCAACACATAAGGAATTTGCTTAGCACAAATCCAATCAAAGATGCCAACATCCATTTGGCCCCCGCCGATATCATTTAAAATATGAGCCCCAGAGGCAAATGCCGCTTTGGCTACGGATAGTCGATAGGTGTCTATGGAAATAATAAGTGCCGGAAAACGCTTACTTAATGCGTCAATAATAGGAAGCACCCGGCCAATCTCTTCTTGCTCACTGACAGGTTCCGCACCAGGCCGAGTCGAATGGCCTCCCACATCTAACATGGTAACACCCTCCGAAATCATTTTTTCTGCTTGGCGCAAAGCAGCATCCACAGAACTAATTCGACTTCCTTCATAAAATGAATCAGGCGTCACATTCAAAATTCCCATGCTAATGCCTGAACTTAATGTACCCCCTAGGTCCAGTAATTGACCATTTACAAAGAATGTGTTAAAAGTTGGAAAAAGAGCATCCAAATGAGCTGAAATTTAGGATAATTTAAATATTTTTGTAGGCTAAAAAAACGTGAGTATAGAAATCTAATCCAAGTAATATGAATCGGGACTCTTCGCCTTCCCAAACCGAAATCGAATATCGACAAGTAATTTCACACTGCAAAGCCTTGTTTGATAAAAAAAACAAAGATTACGGGACTTCTTGGAGAATTTTACGTTTACCCAGCCTAACCGATCAAATTTTTATCAAGGCCCAAAGAATACGTAGTATTCAGGATAAGGGCCAACAAAAAATCGTGGATGGAATTGAGGGCGAGTTTATCGGCATTATCAATTATTGTATTATCGCATTAATCCAAAAAACACTTGAGCATTCAGATCAAATGGAGTTTTCGGCCGAGGAATTAGGTGGGATCTACGATGACCAAGTTGAAATCACCTTAGAGCTTTTAAGAAATAAAAATCACGACTATGGGGAAGCTTGGAGGGACATGCGGGTTAGCAGCATGACCGATTTGATTCTAATGAAGATATTTAGAACGAAGCAAATTGAGAATAATTTAGGCGTTACTTTGGTTTCGGAGGGGGTGGAAGCCAACTACCAAGATATGCTCAACTATGCCGTATTTTGTTTGATTAAATTGAAAGAAGAACAAAGCCAACAAGCCCAACAGTAATAAATTATGCAGCGTTACGCAAAGATTGCCACATTTTTACTGGTCAGCATATTCATCTTTTCTGGGTTTATTAAACTGAATGACCCCATTGGGACCCAACTAAAACTAGAGGAATATTTTGATGTATTTTCGGTGGACTTTCCATGGATGTCGGGCTTCTGGAAATTCTGGATTCCTTATGCATTAATTCTTTCCATTATACTGAGTGGCCTAGAAGTGGTTTTAGCCGTTGCCTTATGGTTTAATTACCGGGCTAAACAAACCCTTTGGGCCATCTTTTCCATATTACTCTTCTTTAGTTTTTTGACTTTTTATTCAGCTTATTTTAATAAGGTCACCGACTGTGGATGCTTCGGTGAGGCTATCAAACTAACCCCATGGACATCCTTTGGGAAAGATATATTTTTGATTCTGCTTACGGTGAGTTTGTTGTTCACCAACAAGGCCAATAAAAACGAGCGCACGTTAAAAATCGTCGTGGTCAGTATTTTCATCAGTGTGGGGATTGGCGTTTATTCGTATTTTTATTTACCCAAATTCGACAGCCTTCCTTATGCAATGGGAGAAAACATACCTCAAAATATGAAAGAGCGGGAAGCCCTGAAGTTTAGTTATTTGTATCAAATAGATGGCAAGGAGACTGAATTATTGGAAATGCCAACAGACACCTTAGCCAAGTTTATTTCGATGAAGGCTATCAACGAAAAAGAAGCGAGGCCCCTCATCACCGATTACCATTTATGGGCAGAAGGCGATACAACAGATTTTACGAAAGAAAGCTTTATAGGAAACCGGGTCATGGTGATCGTGCCCAACATACACCATACCTACGAAAAAGCATTCTCGGATATCAGTATTTTAGCCAAGGAATTAGAAAAGAAAAAAATATCGGTTTGGTTAGTTTCCGCCTCTACTGATGAGGAAGTAAACGAATTAAGGCATCGGTATCAATTAAGCTTCCCTGCTTTATCAGCAGATGTCAAGGTATTAAAAACAATTATCAGGTCTAGTCCAGGAATTTGGATAGTTAAGAATGGGGTGGTTAAAGGTAAATGGTCAGCGTACCAATTGCCCAATGCCAATGAAATCGAAGAACGTTTAACAAAAGTGCAAGAATGAAAAATATTTATTTAATTGGAATGCCCTCATCTGGGAAAAGTACATTAGGAAAAGAATTAGCAAGGAATTTGGGTTATAGCTTCACCGACATGGACAAACTGATCGAAACCCGTGAGCAAAAAACGATTTCAGAGATATTTTCTGGCCAAGGAGAAAGCCATTTTAGAGAGTTAGAAAAAAAGACATTGCACGGATTCCAACCGGATCAATCGATGGTCATCGCTACCGGTGGTGGAGTTCCATGTTTTAACGACAACATGGAATTTATCAAAAATAATGGAGTAAGTATTTTCTTAAACGTAGATGTCAATGACCTAGCGAAAAGATTATATAAAGCCCAGGGAAACAACAGACCCCTTTTAGATAAAAGCCAAAGCGAAGAAGCCGTGATCGATACGATCAAAAAAACCTTTGAAGAAAGATTGCCATTTTACAAACAAGCCGATATACAAGTGGACGGAGAAATCTCAGTGACCCAACTCCTTTGGTTGTTGGATCAGTATATTCCGGTTTAAAAATAAACCCCTCCACCAATCATGAATTGCAGATTTGTCAAGTTCAAACTTGCCGAAGAATAATCCGCTGAGTTCTTTAAGGCATAAGGAGTAAAGGCATCTTTAGCGGTTCTTTGGTAGGCTGTCAAATCGATGTAAAACTGGTTGGTACGATAGCCTAAACCACCCGAAATTTGTAACACGGTCCGATCGATTGAATCATACGTAGGCGAATAGCTATTGCCCCAAGTGGCCACACCCCCACGAAGATTAAAATTGGCACTTAATCTAATTTCAGTCCCTAATTTTATGTTGAGTGCCGATTGGAAATTTTTCTGCGTTTGCCCATTGTACTTATTCTCAAAATTTATATTATCTGTTGCCGATAATTCAGCAGATGATACGCGCATTCCTGGGTAATTGACATATTCCAAATCAAGACTTAACAAACCCCTTTTTCCAAAAAAATAAGCTGCGCCACCAGAAATTTTGAAGGGCGTGGTTAATTGGTATGTAAATTCATTCGGGGTCAACTTCACAGCTCCTACCCGCGTAATGGTGATAGGATTTCCCTTTGAATCAAAGGATGGAATGCCAAAAACCTTAGGATTTAACGTTGCGTCATAACGTTCATTCATTTGGTCAAAAAACATAGGTGTATGCAAGGCCAATGATGCTCGAAGATTTGAACTCAATTTGTAAATCATGCCCAAAGTCGCAGAAATTCCTGAACCCGTATTGACCAATTTTTCTTGATACTGTAAACCAGCTACATAATTGGCCCCAACAAATTCTTCTTGCCAAAAGGTGGTGGAAGTCGCATTTATTTTAGAAAAGTGCAAACCTAAACCCACATAAAATTTACTTAAATAAGACGCCCCATAACTAATATCCCATTGGCTCAACGCCCCCTCATTATCCGCAGTACCTTGTTGGCTCGTAGGCAAATTAGCCTCATACCGCTGGAAAGGAGCGCCACCCGTTTTTGCATTGGGATTAATCAAATAGGCTTGATAAGCTACCGCCTCAGGGCTATCTGCGGTTTTACTGTAGGAGTTAAACTCGTCATCTAAACTTTGGCCTGTGGCTCCCTTATCGTTTGCTTTTTCGATGAATCGGTCCAACAAAGAACTCCGGTTATTAACTCCTGAAATAGATATAGGTTGTGCAAAGATCACTTGTCTTGTGTAAGCAACGCCAAAACTACCGCGCCATTGCGAAGCGGAAAACTCGGCAGGACTACCTAAAACCAAACCAAAAATAGGCAATGAAACAAAAGAATTGGTTTTTGATGAAGTTTCAGATAGATAGGTAGATTGAGTCGTGGCAGAAACATAGCCGACACCCAAAGCCACTTCAGATCGATTGTAAAATCCTAAACCCGCTGGGTTTCCTGAGATTGAACTTATATCGGCACCTAATGTACTATGAACACCCCCCATCGCTTGCATACGTGGTGAACTCGTGGAATAGGCGGTTGAAAAACTCTTGGCCAAATTCGAATAAGAATAAATTTGTCCATGTACTGCCGATAGGCTACCTAGGCCTAAAATGACAAACAAAAAAATACGATTCATATTTTACCTAGGTCCTCTGGTTGAACTTCCTCCACCCGAACTTCCGCTAGAGCTTCCACCGCTTGAACCTCCATAATTAGTCGATGGAGCGCTATAGGATTCTGTTCTATTTTGATATTGCGGAACTGAGTTATTTTGTGGAGCCGCGCGATATTCATAATTAGTATTCCTCCGAGAAGGTGCCACTACAGCCTCCCCGCCTACTTCCGTTGCCCTAGAGTTGACCCTTTGTTGGTTTGTTCCATTCTGATTATATGAATTGCTGTTGCCCCTTGGCGCATTGTTATAGTTTTCCCCTCCATAACGATTCGACATTCCATCTTCTCTAACTCCACGCCTAATTGATTGCACAGGATCTACCGCATTATAATTATTCGAATTGTACGAAGCATAACTTGAATTTAAACCTCCATAATAATTATAGATGTTGGTTGACCCAAACATACCAAACCCATACATACCCCCATACATCGAATTAAACGGATTTGAAAATGCAGACATCCGATAAAAAGGATCATAATAATAAGGGTTCATCATGAAACTGGATTGGTAGGCAAAACTTGAATACATCATAGGTCCATACATAGAGGACATAGATCCAAAATAATAAGGATCTTGCAAACGCCATGAGGCTAAAGGGGAAGCCCAACGAGAACCAAAACCGGTTCCAAAAGATATGAAAGGATTGCTGTACCAACTATTCCAAGGGTTGGCATTCATCAAACCTGATGAAAACCCATTGGCAAATCCTTGATCATATTGGTTGGCATATACAGCACGAGAATTTAAATAATTAGGCTCAGCTACAGCAGCTAATCCATCCTCTTCTTCGATTAAAGTGGATTCATCTTGAAAGTCAAGGTAGTCTGACTTCTTCTTTTTCTTAGGTATAACAGCAGTCTGAACAGGATTATCGTACAAATCATCGGCGACCAATTTTGATTGGCTCGTCGCATCTGAAGAATTATTTTGGACAATGGTACATGCTTGTATAAAAATTAAACCAACAAGCAACAAAAACAACATCGAGTGATTTTTCATTGGATTTGAATGTTATACATGTTAAAAACCTAGGACAAAACTGTATCTTTGTTCCTAACGTATTTGAAACAAAAATAGTTTACAAATAAAACGATAAATATCTTTAAAATTACGATTTCAAAAAATATATATGAGTAAATCCCTACCAAGTCGCGCCGAGAACTATTCTGAATGGTATAATGAACTAGTTAAACGAGCTGATTTAGCTGAAAATTCTGCCGTGAGAGGCTGTATGATAATTAAACCATACGGGTATTCGATCTGGGAGAAAATGCAAAGGGCCTTGGATGATATGTTTAAGGAAACGGGACACACCAATGCCTATTTCCCCTTATTTATCCCAAAATCTTTCCTTTCCAAAGAAGCTTCGCACGTAGAAGGATTTGCCAAAGAATGTGCTGTAGTCACACATTATCGATTAAAAAATGACCCAAATGGTGGAGGTGTCATTGTGGACCCAGATGCAAAACTGGAAGAGGAATTGATCGTACGACCTACCTCTGAAACAGTCATTTGGTCCTCATATAAAAATTGGATTCAATCGTACCGAGATTTACCCTTATTGATCAATCAATGGGCCAATGTGGTTCGTTGGGAAATGCGTACGCGTCTTTTCTTGAGAACGGCCGAATTCTTGTGGCAAGAAGGTCACACAGCCCATGCCACCAAAAAAGAAGCCATTGAAGAAACCGAGCAAATGCTCGAAGTATATGCGGAGTTTGCAGAAACTTTCATGGCGATGCCCGTTTTGAAGGGTATAAAAACAGCTAATGAGCGATTTGCTGGTGCAGAAGAAACTTATTGCATCGAAGCATTAATGCAAGATGGGAAAGCATTGCAGGCGGGAACGTCTCATTTTTTAGGCCAAAATTTTGCCAAAGCTTTTGACGTAAAATTTTTAAGCAAGGAAAATCAATTAGATTATGTTTGGGGAACCTCATGGGGTGTGTCTACCCGATTAATGGGTGCATTGATCATGGCGCATTCCGATGACCAGGGTTTAGTTTTGCCTCCCAAGTTAGCGCCTATCCAAGTAGTTATCGTCCCAATTTACAAGGGAGATGAACAATTAAACTTGATCAAAGAGAAAATAGAACCCTTAGTAAAAGGGTTAAAAAAACAAGGCGTGTCCGTGAAATTTGATACGTCAGAAAATCAAAGTCCTGGATTTAAATTTGCCGAATACGAATTAAAAGGAGTTCCTATTCGCCTGGCGATTGGCGGTAGAGACATTGAAAATGGAACGATTGAATTAGCGAGAAGAGATACTAGAGAAAAAACAAGTATGCCTTTTGACGGTATCGAGCAAGTGGTGATTGAAACACTTAATGATATCCAGGAAAAGATTTATGCCAAAGCATTCGCATTCCGTGAATCAAATACCCACGAAGTCAATAGTTGGGATGAATTTCAAACTAAAATCGAAGAAGGTGGTTTCATCTCAGCACATTGGGATGGTACTTCGGAGACGGAAGAAAAAATAAAGGAATTGACCAAAGCAACGATTCGTTGCATTCCTTTGGGAGTCAAAAAAGAAACAGGTAAATGCGTTTTGACTGGGTCAAGTTCTGATCACCGGGTGATATTTGCTAGAGCTTATTAAATTAGGTAAGAAGTATTAGGTAATAGGTAAGAAGTAATAGGTAAGAAGTAAAAGGTAAGAAGTAATAGGTAAAAGGTAAAAGGTAAAAGGTAAAAGGTAAAAGGTAATAGGTAAAAGGTAATAGGTAAAAGGTAATAGGTAAAAGGTAATAGGTAATAGGTAAAAGGTAATAGGTAAAAGGTAATAGGTAAAAGGTAAAAGGTAATAGGTAAGAAGTATTAGGTAATAGGTAATAGGCTTCTTAGCTCATTATTTTGCGCAGAACCTCAATTACGCGATCAATTTCTCCCTTCGTATTATTTTTCGAAAACGAAAATCTGACTGCAGCACCCTCCGCATTTGGGTTTAATGCGGTCAACACGTGAGATCCCACAGATGTTCCGCTAGAGCAAGCGCTCCCTCCAGAAGCTGATATCTTTTCAATGTCTAATTTAAAAAGCAACATGTCTCCATCTTGAATTTGCGGAAAGCGTACATTTATAACCGTATATAAGCTTTTTTCAAGATCAGCTGAAAGCCCATTAAATTCAATGCCTGGGAAGTTATCCTGTAAACCCTGGATGAAATAAGTCTTCAAATCTTTTATATGAGTTTCATGAGCAGCCATTTCTTGGTAAGCTAAAGAAAGAGCTTTCGCTATCCCCACCATTCCATACACATTTTCGGTGCCTCCCCGTTGATTGCGTTCTTGGGCACCGCCATGCATCAAAGGGGAGAATTTGGTCCCAGACTTAGCGTAAAGAAAACCTATTCCTTTGGGGCCATGGAATTTGTGTCCGGCGCCAACTAAAAAATGAACCGGTAATTCCTGCACATTGTGCACAAAATGGCCCATGGTTTGAACCGTATCGGAATGAAAAAGTTCACCATACTTTTCACATAAATTACCCACGGCATGCAAATCCAATAAATTCCCAATTTCATTATTGCCTTGCATCAAACTAACTAAAGCGTTGGGGGAAGCAGATAATAAACGTTCCAAATCCGCTAAATCAATTACTCCATCGGCATCTACCTTGACCATTTTCAGGTCAACCATCCCCAATTTTTCCCATGCCTCCGCCGTATGTAAAACGGCATGATGCTCCAGTGGCGAGGTGATAATCGTCTTAATCCCTCCATAAAGCACACATGATTGAATCACCGTATTATCAGCTTCAGTACCTCCAGAAGTGAAAAATATTTCGGAAGGCGAGGCATTTAATAATGTGGCAATGGTCTTTCGCGCTTTTTCCACAATCACTTTGGCTTGTCGGCCATGCGAATGAATCGACGATGGATTTGCGGTAAACTGCTCAAAATAGGGCTGCATTTCCTTCCATACCTCAGGGTCTATGGGCGTAGTAGCCGCATTATCTAAGTAAATGGGGGTTTGCGTTGAATTCATACGTTTTATTTGACGGCAATCTCTTCGATCACCTGTATAATTTGTTGTGCAAGTGCATTGGCTTCTTCCTCGTTAGGTGCCTCCGCATAAATCCGAATGATCGGTTCGGTATTGGATTTTCGTAAGTGTATCCAACGATCAGGAAAATCTATTTTTACTCCATCGATCGTGTTCACTTGTTGGTCTTTATATTTCTCCGCCACGGTCGACAAGATTAAATCAACATTCAAATCAGCCGATAACTCGATTTTATTTTTTGAAATAACATACGAAGGAAAACTAGCTCTCAGTTCTGATGTCTTGATACCTTTTTGGGCTAAATAAGTCAGAAACAAACCTATGCCCACTAAAGCATCCCGGCCATAATGAGATTCTGGAAAAATAACGCCTCCATTGCCCTCTCCACCTATAACGGCTTTTTGAGCCTTCATTTGATTGACGACATTAACTTCACCTACCGCCGCAGCAAAATACGTTCCTCCGAGTTTTTCTGTCACATCGCGTAGAGCACGCGTGGACGATAAATTCGAAACCGTATTTCCTTTGCCTAAGGATAAAATATAATCAGCTATCGCAACTAAAGTATATTCCTCACCAAAAGGCGTACCATCCTCCGATATAAAACACAAACGGTCTACATCGGGATCAACTACAATACCTAAATCATAATTTCCCTCGTTCATTTTGGAAATCATAACACTCAAATTCTCTGGCAGAGGTTCCGGATTATGCGCAAAATACCCCGTCGGCTCGCCATAAATCACATTCACATGATTTACTCCTAAGGCGCGCAAAAGATCAGGTACCACAATTCCGCCTGTGGAATTAACCGCATCCACCAATACTCGAAAATTTGCTTTTGAAATTTGGTCTGCATGAACCCCACGAAGACCTAAAACATGTTGAATATGTTGGTCCAAAAAAGAATGATCCTCCTTATATTCACCCAAATCATGTACCTCAGCAAATGAAAAATCTTGATTCTCGGCAATCGCCAAAAGATCCTTTCCATCCGCATCCGATATAAATTCTCCTAAATGGTTCAATAATTTTAGTGCATTCCACTGGGCCGGATTATGGCTTGCTGTGATGATAATACCACCCGCAGCCTGTGTCCAGGGCACCGCTAGTTCAACGGTGGGAGTTGTAGAAAGTCCTATATCTAGAACATCCCAACCCAAACCGATCAGGGTATTGGCTACCAAAGATGAAACCATAGTACCAGAAATTCGAGCATCTCTTCCTAACACAATGGTGTTCGAGGGATTCCCTACTCGTTTAAGCCATGTGCCATAAGCGGCTGCAAAAGTAACTACGTCGATGGGACTAAGGCCTTCGCCTGGTTTACCTCCAATGGTACCTCGGATACCTGAAATTGATTTGATTAAAGCCAATGGTCAAAAATTTTATTTTTTAAATTTCGAATTTTAAAATTACGCAAAAATACTTATTTCCTTTCTGAGAAAATATCCTTATTTTTAGAGGCATTTTCAAACCTATCTATATGAATTCCAATCGGCTTAAAGAGATCTTAAGTCAAATACAAAAAATCAAGATCGCTGTAATCGGTGATTTTGCCGTTGATTTTTACTTCCAAGAAAACACGTTAACGACAGAATTCTCAGTGGAGACCGGAAAAAATGTTTTCTGGGGGTATCAACCGAAAGGTTATTTAGGAGGTGCGGGGAACGTGACTAAAAACTTGTCTATTTTGGGAGCTAAGGCCTATGCCTTTGGGGCCATTGGCCCAGATTTATTTGGCAGAGAAATGTTATTTCAATGTCAATCATTAGCGATTAATACCACCCATTTATTGCCCTTTTTAGATATCGACACACCAACCTATTCCAAACCGATGTGGGCTGATGTCGAATTAAATCGGATTGATTTTGGCACACAGAATAAGCAATTCCAATCTAAATCTGAAACACTAATTCAGCATTTAGAAACTGAAATAGCCACGTATGATTGGGTCGTTGTCAATGAACAATTTCAAAATCCTTTATTAAACAAGGCCAGTATAAATAAGCTGCAAACGCTCATTAATCAGCATAATAAAAGTTCATTGGCCGACCTACGAAATTTAGGTGTTGAGGCCACTGACATCCCTTTAAAAGTGAATGAATCTGAGCTAGCGGCCATATTAAAATTAAGTCCGAAGCAATTAGCATTAGATGAAACTTTGATTGCCATCATTAAAAACTGGGTAGCCCAACGAAAAACCGGGGCCTTAGTGACCTTAGGTGAGCGGGGATTAATCTACGCAAGCCCGACGGAGTTTCATTGGCAGCCTGGCATTAAACCCAAAGGAGAAATAGACACCGTGGGCGCGGGTGATATGGTTGTCGCTGCATTTTCAGCGGCCAAAGCCACGGGAGCGAGCACCTCTGAATGCTGTGAATTTGCTAATTTATGTGCCCACATATCCATCCATAAAATCGGGGAAACGGGTGCGGCCAGTCCAGAAGAAATAGAAAAATTAAACCTTACATTTTTATGAACAAAGAAGAATTAAAATCACTTCGTGACGAAATCAAACAGTATACGGAAGCTCATTTATTACCTTTTTGGTCCACTAGGACCATGGACAAAACATACGGTGGATTTATCACACACTACAATGAATTTGGCGAAGATTCTGGGCAAGATGAAAAGTCGCTGATTGCTCAATCAAGATCTGTATTTACGTATTCTCAGGCATACCGACATGGATTTGGGGGACCTATCATGAAAGAAATGGCCGAACATGGAGTAAGGTTCATGCTAGATAAAATGTGGGATCATGAAAATGAGGGATTTTACTGGATGATGAATCGCAAAGGGGAGGCGACCAACCGACAAAAAATCGGATATGGCCATAGCTTTGCTATTTATAGCCTCAGTGAATATACGCTAGCGACGGGAGATCCAGTAGGTTTAGAATATGCAGAAAAGTGTTTTGACTTATTGCAAAAATATGCCGTGGATACTAATTTGGGAGGTTATTGGGAATTCTTTTCTGAGGATTGGAAATTAATGGGACCCGGCGCTCCTGGGGGTGATCGAAAAACCCTTGACGTACACATGCACCTAATGGAAGCCTTCACAACTTTATATGAAGCCAGTGGTAAAGAATTACACCGAAGAAAACTAAAAGAGTCTATTGATATATTAATTCAAAAAGTGATGCATACGGAAACGGGGACCGGAATCCCTCAGTTTTGGGCTGATTGGACCGTGGCGCCGCAGATTAAATTTGACATCGTATGGGGTTGGGATCGTTTTGCGGAGGGGGGCCAAAAGGCTTCGTCAACCGATAATACTTCGTATGGTCACAACTCAGAATTTGGTTGGCTTTTAATGCATGCCTTGAAAGTGGGTGGTTTTTCCATCGAAGATTACCGGATCAATTTAGAAAAGGCGTTCTATCATTCGATGAATCACGGAGTGGATTGGGAGTTTGGGGGAGTTTATGTAGAAGGTTCGCATGAAGGTGTTGTATATGATAAAGAGAAAGAATTTTGGCAACAGGCGGAAATGTTAATCGGCATGCTCGATGCCTATTTGCTGACAGGGGATGAAAAATTCTTAGCGGCACATAAGCAGGTACATCGCTTTGTTTTCGACAAAATGATCAATTTTAACACGGGAGAGTGGTGGCCATTATTGACCCGTGAGGGAGAACCGATCTGGCGACACATGGCCACTTCTTGGAAAATAAATTACCATAATGTGCGATCCATGATTTTAAGTTATGAAAAACTAGACGCTATTATCGCATCATAAAAATGAAAATATTTTTCAGTTTTGCCTTGTTATTATGCATGAGTAATTCGTTGATGGCCCAAGAAAACAGCCGTTCGGGTGAATTGATATCTTTTTTAAATCAATATTTTGGATCTAGTACTTCATCTGGGTCCAAAGCAAAACAAGC
>JBIKRO010000027.1:0-31932 GCA_044349095.1 Aquirufa sp.
ATGTATCTTAATTGGTTATCAATATGTATTAGTTCAATTTCGTTTATCCGCCGCTTTCTTCGTCATATCGATATTAAAATTTGTACTGATAATAATTCCATTATTATTCTGAAACACATTTTTTCCATTAATGAGTCTGCCTAATTGTAAGGTTTGATTTAAATAACCTCCTTCGATCCTGACATTTTTATTGATGCGGTAGCCAACTAAAATACCAATTCTATTTTGGTCAAAAACATTTGCATTCACATTTTCCCCAAATCCGATTAAAACCTCATCATAAGCCGCAAGATATGGCGTCTTATCTTTTATTTCTTTTCCCCTTAAAGGTATCTGAAGTCGAATCATATATCTCGCTCGACTGGAGAATGGAAATTCGTCTTCTGTATTCTCCTGTGCCGAACTATATCTTCCGATGAATCTTTGTTCCAACATAAACCGGTGTGAAAAATCGACTATACCCTCTTTATGCGAGAGTTGGACCATTTCAAAAATTCTATGTTCTGTGAAACTCCTACCCAATCCATTCAGGGGGTACTCCCCATATGGGTAGGTTTCTGCCCATGCATAACCTAATCTAAAAAATACTCTTGGGTTTAAAGTGTAATTTAAACCTGTTCTTAAAAGGCTTTGTTGCCAACTTGTAATCAGGTTATTTCTTCGCCATTGATATTCCGTGTGTATACCTACTTTTTCCGATACCTTAAAAGTTCCTGTGTAACTGTACCAACCAATTTTATTGGTCGTTTCTAAGCGATTGTTTTGAGCGAATGAAACTTGAAGATTCATCAATAGCAATCCTAAAAATAATTTAAACCTCATTTCCATAAAAAATTAAAAACTTAAAAATAGCAACTCTCCGCACTAGCAGGGTACATTAAAGCGCAAGTTAGCTTTTAAACTTCTGTTTTGCGTCGTCATAAAATTGTTCGGTTGGATTATATTCTTCTGCAATCATCCATTTTTCACGTAGGCGAAAGGCAGGAATGGTTTGCCTTTTGGCTTTGTTGGCAGCCACATTTGCTTTAATGGTTTTTTGCAAAGCCCATATGGAAAGAGGAATTATTTTTTTTGCGGTGAGTAGGGTTATTCGTTTGTGTAAACTTTCTTGCAAAAGCAAGGCAAATAATTCAGTAAAACCACCAAATTTCATTGTAGTTTGAAACTGAGAAAATAGTGGATAATATTCGGTATGCTTGCTTTTATTTTGAATGATAATCGGCGGAAATCCTACATTCATTAACTGCAAATTAATAAGTATTCTACCCATACGCCCATTCCCATCCACAAAAGGATGAATGGTTTCAAACTCTGCATGAAAGTTTGCAATAGAATCTAAAAAATAGCTAGTTTTATTCTTATTGTATCCATCGACCAACCTTTGCATAAGCATATTTACAAACTGCGGATTTGCTCCCAAGTGATTACCTACCCGTACCCATTCTTTACCTATTCTAAATCGACCAGCAATGTTGTTGTCAATTAGGGTGAGTAAGATTTTGTGCCAACTTAAAATGAGTTTGATTTGGAGTGCCGAATTGTTTTTTTCCAATAAGGCTTCTGTAATCGTAGCTAAATTTTTAGCTTCGTATACCTCACGAACATTTACTTTTCGCCCCAAAATGCCTCCCAAAAGAATTTTTTCGGTGTCTTCTAAGGAAAGTGTAGAGTTTTCAATCGCATTTGAGTTGTAAACCATTTCTGGAATTTCGGCAAGGGCTATTTCTTTCAACAAAGGTTCATTTCCCTTTGTCAAATTCATGTATTGCTGACGCAATGCCTCAATTTTATCTTTTGTAGTTTGGTTTATCATGTTGATCAAACCTATTTATCGTGAAATATTATGTAAATATGCAAATTTTCACGATAAATTACCAAAACCTAGGCGACTACTAATGAATATTCTAGACGGAGATCTAATAAAAAAGAGTTTTCCATACCAGATTCCTTTTCCTAACATTCACACCCATTCTGTAGGTAATTTTGTAATATTGTCGGAAAAAAATTTCCAATGAATAAAATCTTACTACTCATAGCGCTCCCCTTGCTGGTTCAGGCGCAGAAAATTGACAAAATCATTACGCGCGCTGAAACGGAGCGCATCGAAACCTATTTAGCCTCAGATGAGTTGGCCGGCAGAAAACCCTTTACGCCGGGCATTGAAAAAGCCGCAAATTTCATTGCAGGGGAATTCAAAAAGGCAAAATTACAAAAGACCAACGGGACGTATTTGCAGGCATTTCCTATGTTTAAATCTTCACTAATTTCCGCTTCCGGAAACGTGGATGAAAAATCCTTAGAGGCTAAAAACATGGCAATAATTTCCAAAGAATCTTCGATTGAAGTCAACGAAAAATCGGGTTACGAGGTGGTGAACATTCTAGAGGGAGCAAATTTTGGCCAAAAAGCCTATCAGATTATGAATGCCAAAAAGCCCACCATCGCTTTCTTGCACGAGAGCTTTGCGAAATACATTCCGCGTCTATCTAGCAGAGGGCCGCTCAGAGAAACGCAGGCCAACATCGTTTTCGTGATTGCCAATGCCATCCCTATCAAGTTTAAAATCACCGCGGCCCAACAAGTAGAACGTCTCGAATTAGCAAACGTCGTGGGTATCCTTCCTGGCAAATCTCGTCCGAATGAATACGTTATTTTCTCTGGCCACTATGATCACTTAGGAATCGGGAAAGCCGTGCAAGGAGATTCTATTTACAACGGGGCCAATGACGATGCTGCTGGAACAACCGCTGTGATGATGTTGGCAAAATACTACGCTAAAAAGCGTGATAACGAACGTACGCTAATTTTTGCGGCCTTTACAGCTGAGGAAAGCGGAGGCCACGGAAGTTCTTATTTCTCTAAGCAATTTAATCCAGACCAAGTGATGGCCATGTTTAATTTGGAGATGATTGGCACAGAAAGCAAGTGGGGTAAAAATAGCGCCTACATCACGGGCTACGAGAAGTCGTCGATGGGTGAAATTCTGAAGAAGAACTTAACAGGATCTCCATTTACTTTTTATCCAGATCCGTACCCAGATCAAAACTTATTTTACCGTTCAGACAATGCAACTTTAGCTGAATTAGGAGTTCCTGCGCATACCATTTCCACCTCTAAAATGGACAGCGAACCCAATTACCACAAGGCAAGCGATGAAGTACAGACGTTGGACTTAGACAATATGACCGAAATTATTAAGGCAATTGCTAAGAGCGCGACGAGTATCATTTCAGGGGAAGATACCCCTAGCCGCGTAGATACGACCAAGTTGAAATAAAAAAGCAGCTCCCTTTTTAAACGGATCAGCTTTTTATTTTAATCCATTACTTACTCAAATTCGGTTTTTTGATCCGATTGAAATCCAATCGTTTGCCAATAGAAATGGCCAATTGATCCAATTTTACTCACGATTTACAAACCCATCCGCAACTATAATTTAATCCAAATTTTATATAACGAGATTTAAGTATCTAAGTAAAGTCGACTCATTCTTTAAATAAATGACTTCAAATTGTCATGAATCGTCTTTAAAAAATATTTCTATTGGTTGCATTTATTTTTTGCTTTAAAACGTATCTTCAAAAAATCATTTGAATATCAATATATGCTAAGCGCTCAATCAGTTTTAATATTTGGTCATCTACGCACCATTTGTCTTATTCTGTCGACTTTTTTAATACAAAATCTGTGCATTGCTCAAAATATTCAATCCTATGATATGGTGATTTATGGAGGCACCTCAGCTGGCGTTTCTGCCGCAATTCAAGCCTCTAGGATGGGTAAAAAAGTAATTTTAATTGAACCTTTTAAGCGAATAGGAGGACTAACTACCGGAGGATTAGGCAAGACTGATATTGGAAATAAGCAAGCCATTGGCGGCATTTCCCGTGAGTTTTATCAAAATATCAAAAAGTACTATTTGAAGCCAGAAAACTGGATTTATCAAAACAGGGAGTCGTATCGCGGTGTCGGATATAATACCTTCGAGGAAGATGCCATGTGGGCTTTTGAGCCTTCCGTAGCTTTAAAAGTTTATCATGAAATGCTAGAAAAGGAACCTAACATTCGGATTGTCTACCAACAGAGGTTGAATCGAAAAACGGGCGTAAAAAAGGAAGGACACGTTATAAAATCGATACAGATGGAAACGGGTCAAATTTATCAAGGTAAAATGTTTATGGATTGTACCTATGAAGGAGATTTGATGGCTGCCTCCGGGGTCAGCTATACGGTAGGTCGGGAGGCAAATAGCCAATATGGAGAATCTTTAAATGGAGTTCAAGCAAACAATGTCAGCTTGACCTTGCATAAAAAAATATCCAGGAACTCAATGCACCATAATTTTATCGAGGGAGTAAGTCCTTATCTAGTCAAGGATAATCCCAAAAGTGGATTATTGCCATTTGTCAATCCTGGAAAGCCCGGAATTGATGGGCAAGCCGATCATAAAATTCAAGCCTATTGTTATCGAATGACTCTAACAGATCATCCTGATAATCGGATTCCATTTAAAAAACCAATAGGTTACAAGGAAATAGAATATGAATTATTGTTTCGCAATTACGAAGCCGCAAAAGGTGAAATTAGTAAAATGTATGATTATGGGGACCCTTTAGTGCCTTGGATAAATTCGGAAATGCCAAACCGAAAGACGGATACAAATAATCAAAAGGGCTTTTCAACCGATTTTGTTGGCCAAAATTATCTCTACCCCGAAGCTAGTTATGAAGACCGTTTGAAAATTGCATCCTTACATAAAAAGTACCAACAAGGCTTAATGTGGACTTTGGCATATCATCCAAGAATTCCTAAACAAGTGCGTGATGTAGTTTCCAAATGGGGAATGTGTAAAGACGAATTTAGCCAAAATGAAGGTTGGACTGACCAATTATACATTAGAGAGGCAAGGCGCTTAGTCAGTGATTATGTAATGACCCAGCGTGATTGTGAAGCGTTGGCTGTTGCCCAAGACGTGATAGGCCTAGGCGCATACCAAATGGACTCTCATCCCATTCAGAGGTACGTCGACTTAAACGGATATGTTAAAAACGAAGGAAATGTGGAGGCGCATGTAGATGCACCCTTTCCAATTAGCTATAAATCGATCATCCCTAAAAAATCTGAAATAAGTAATTTGTTTATCCCCGTTTGCCTTTCATCTTCCCATATCGCTTATGGTTCCATTCGAATGGAGCCGGTATTTATGGTACTGGGTCAATCTGCTGCCATTGCAGCAAGTATCGCTATTGACAAAAATTGCCAAACACATGAAGTTCCCTACCAAGAATTACGTGAAGCATTAATTGAAAATCATCAAATACTAAAGTAGATTAAATTGACTAATCAACATGAGCGTGCACTTCGTATTACTATACGAATTCAAACGATGCATTCAATACATGTAAAATAAAACGCATCCCATTTTAATCCAAGCAGCAAGCGCGCACAAGGTAGACCTTACATTTTATTTTTTTTAAAACTATTTCACAATTAATGAGTTAAGGGATTGTACTAAAACAAAAAAAACGAAAATGAAATTAAAATCAATTACTTTGACATTAATCGCTTTAATCGGCATGAGTTTTGCGTCAAACGCTCAAAAAACAGTAGTGGATATTGCGATCGGATCAGCAGATCACACTACTTTAGTTGCAGCTGTAAAGGCAGCAGGCTTAGTTGAGACATTACAGAGTGCAGGCCCATTTACTGTATTTGCACCTGTAAATGCAGCATTTGCTAAGTTACCTGCAGGAACTGTTGATTATTTATTGAAGCCTGAAAACAAGGCTACGCTGGCAAAAGTTCTTACTTACCATGTTATTTCGGGCACATTCGATGCTGCAACGGTCGTAAAAGCGATTACTGCTGCAAACGGATCTTTAGCATTGAAAACAGTTAGTGGAGGTACAGTAACAGCTTCGTTGAAAAACGGAAAAGTTATATTGACTGACGAAAAAGGAGGAACAGCTACAGTTGTTGCTACAGATTTAAAGGCAGGTAACGGAATCATCCACGTGATTGATTCAGTTGTACTTCCTAAATAAAATTGGGGTTAATTTAATTTTAAAGCCACAGATTTTCTGTGGCTTTAATTTTGTTAATTAAGGAATAAGCCTATATATATTTTTTACCTTAATCCTCTTTACCAACGTCAGTTTAATACTTAAAATAACACATCATGTTTAAAAACTTTAAAGCCTCAGAAATTCTGATCATCGTTGTTGTCATCATTGTCATCTTTGTTAGTGAATACCTTTACTTGGTAGTCGGAGATAAGGACAAAGCCATTTTTATTGGCTTATGGCCGCCAACAATCCTTGGTTTATTGAATTTTATAAACTCTAAACTAAAAAAATAATGGACATAGATATTATTTTACTCACCGCAGTGATATCGACTTTATTTATCGTTTTCATGATAGCGGTATACAGAGAATTCTCCGTCATGGAGAACGAGACCTATGTTTACCAAAAAGAGTCGGGTCCTCGAGCGGGTTTAGTCAATTTCATAGGAAATCTTGCCGTAAACAAGTCCCTAACTAAAGAAGAAAAGAAAGTAATCTATAAAGCCATGCACCGTAACATTGCGGACATGGAATCTGATGGAGTTTATTTTGATAATTCTTTTAAGGAAATTGTTGAAAATCAAATAGACACTTTGGGTAAAGATGAGCAAAAAGCTGTGTCAGAGTCCAAAAAAACACCCTCAAAATAAAATAATACCTATTTTATTAGGTGTTGACTTTTTTAAACCCAATGTTATATGTTGAGTTTTTTAGCTAAATACAGCCAACTGTTCGATCGCTTAGTAAGTCCTAAGCATGTTAGAATGGTGGAACTTTTTATCTTGAGGCTCGCATTACTGGCATTTGTTCTGCATTTGGGTTTTATATTTTTGGCGAACAACGTTTTATATTTTAAAGACTTCCAGCATAGCTACCTGAAGGCCATCTATACGCCCTTCAGTTTTATATTATTTTATGAGGTTTTGTTGTTGGTCATCATCATTCCCAAATCGATTTCAGAGTTCATTGGCAAGCAATTTGAAGTAATAACCCTAATCACCTTAAGAAGCTTTTTTCATGACATTGCGGATTTAGATTTCGAAAAATCGCTTTCCATCCAAGATGTTCATTTATTGAGTCTAGTTTATGATTTGATTGCCTCATTACTTATGCTGGCGGCTACGATGTTTTACTACAAACTTTACAAAAATTCCCAACGCTCCGATGCGATTAACGACATTCAACATTTTGTAGCCATCAAGAAAATCATGTCATTTTTAATGATCATTATTTTGTTTTTATTAAGCTTCTCAAGTTTATCCATGTGGCTACAAGATTTGTTTGCCGCCATGCAATCGAATCATAATTACCCAAATCCCAACACCGTCTTTTACGATGATTTTTTCTCCGTGATGATTTTCATGGATGTCTTCTTGCTTATTGTTTCCTTCATGTATCACTTTTCGTTTTATTTGATCTTTCGAAACGCAAGTTTCATCATTACGACCATCTTACTTCGCATGTCACTGACCGCTGAAAAACCTGTTAATTATTTCCTGATTTTTGTTGGCTTTGCCTTCTCAATTTTAGCGTTCTTTTTAATCAATAATCGAAAAAATTCACAGACCTGACCCATTTCATTGCAAATGATAAAATTTATATGAAGACCAATAAATTGACACAAATTACGTGTTAACATATAAAGACATTCCCCTATATTTGAGTTTCAAATATTTTGTCTAATCCGTTGATATATCGATTAAAAAAGAAAAGAAAAAAGACAGGGAAAGATTACAATTTTTGATAATTAATTTTATTGTATTCATATAAATAATGAAGACTACACTACACTTATATTTTCGAGGATTCATTGGATTAGTCTTTATCATACTGACTCAAATCCGATCAGAAGCTCATTTCTCGGTCTTTAACACGGCAGACTCCAGTTCGTTTAAACAATTTAAAGGATCTATTTTAGATAGTAAAACAAAGAATGAACTGATTTTTGCGAGCATTACAGTCTCTGGAACAAGCATCTCGACCATTAGCAACAGTGAAGGAAAATTCTCCATTAAAATTCCAACAGAAAAGCAAAATTCAAACCTCATTATTTCATTTTTAGGATACAAAAATAAAGTGGTTCCAATCAAAGAATTGAAGCTAGAAAAAAATGTATTGTATTTGGAACCCAGCAATACGATCCTTGAAGAAGTGGTGGTAAAAATGATGGATGCAAAAAATATTTTTTTAGGAGTATTAAATAGTCGATTACGAAATTATGGAAATGAGCCTATTCAAATGACTGGTTTTTATCGAGAAACCATTCGAAAACGACGCACCTACGTCTCCCTTTCTGAATCCATTGTTAATATTCAAAAGCAGCCCTTTTCAGTAAGTCCACAAGACGAAATCAATCTATTCAAGGGAAGAAAAAATGCGGATTACGCTAAATTAGATACGGTCAATTTCAAACTACAAGGAGGTCCTTATTCTTCCTTATACATTGATTTAATCAAATATCCCAGTTTTTTATTTTCAGAGAAGGCATTCGACCTATATGATTTTAGTTTAGAGGAAATTACCCAAATAAATGACAACCAAGTGTTGGTTTTAGCTTTTAAACAAAAGCCCACAAATGAAGATCCACTTTACTATGGAAAAATGTATATCGACGCGAAAAGTCTTGCAGTCATAAGCGCTACTTTCCAACTTAATGTAGAAGATAAAATCAAGTCAGGACTTCAATTTACACGCAAAAAACCTGTTGGCGTTGACATTTATCCTACCGAAGTCCGTTATCAAATTAACTACCGACAACAAAATGGCCAATGGATTTATGCCTATTCCCGCGGGGATTTGACATTTAAATTAAATTGGAACAGAAAGATATTCAACACGGTCTATAGCACTACTTTTGAAATGGCCGTCACCGATTGGAAAAAACAAGACATCAAAGAGAATCAAAATACTCAAAAATTGAACTCCAATGTAATTATGTCAGATAAAGTTTTAAGTTTAGGCGATCCAGATTTTTGGGGAGAATATAATATCATAGAACCTGAAAAATCCATTGAGTCAGCCATCCGAAAAATTCAAAGAAAAGCATTGAATGAGCTTTCAAACGATTAAAAGATAGTTTTAAAGAATAGCAATCAACTCTTCATAGTTGCGTCTAACGCTCCGATAATTTTAGATAGTGCCAGTAAGCCGACCGGATTTTATTCCTATTTTTATACAATTATCATCAAGCCATGCATAAATTATTTACACTTATTTTTCTGTTTTTCTCCTTAACGAGCCTAACTGAAATCAAAGGTCAATATGACGCCCAAGCGAAAAGAGTGATCATTCACCGAGATGAATGGGGAATTCCACACATCTATGGGAAGACAGATGCGGATGCCGTATTTGGCCTAATGTTTGCACAATGTGAAGATGATTTTGCGCGAGTAGAAATGAATTATATTGAAAAATTAGGACGAATGTCTGAGGTCAAAGGAGAAAAAGAGCAGGCCTATGATTTATATATCAAATTGATCATTGACGCAAATGAGGCCAAAGAAGAATACAAAACAAGCCCACTTTGGCTAAAAAAATTGTTGAATGCCTATGCTGATGGGATCAATTACTTTTTAAAGAAACATCCTGAAATTAAACCGCGGTTAATCACCCATTTTGAGCCTTGGTTCCCTTTACTATGGACAGATGGTTCCATCGGCGCCATATCGACTGGCGACATAACAGAAAATGAAACCGCCCTTTTTTATGGTTTGACAAAGCAATTAACACAGGTTAAATACCAAAACCCTGATGAAAAACTAACCGGTTCAAACGGTTTTGCGGTGGGCCCTTCCCTTTCGTCCACTGGTAATTCCCTATTGTACATTAATCCTCACGTAACTTTTTATTTTAGACCTGAGGTGCATGTCAACAGTGAAGAAGGATTGTCTGTGTATGGAGCCGTCACTTGGGGCCAATTCTTTGTCTATCAAGGATTCAATAAATTTAACGGATGGATGCATACCTCATCTCAAGTAGATGTGGCAGATGTATACGTTGAAACGACAAGAAATAACCGAGGAACCATGGAATACCGCTTAGATGGGAAATGGATTCCATTTAAAACGAAATGGGTTTCCCTCGGCGCACGGAGAATTAAAACTTATTACAATCACCGAGGTCCCATTTTAGCCGCTAGAAATGGAAAATGGATTTCCGTTCGCTCATATAATCGGGCCAGAAAAAGTCTGATTCAAAGTTGGCTCAGAACCAAATCAACCGGTTTTGCCGACTTCAAACGCATCATGGAAATGCGTGCGAACACCTCTAACAATACCATATATGCGGATAATAGGGGAAATATCGCATATTGGCATGGTAATTTTGTACCACGTAGAGAGCCCACTTTGGATTGGGGCTTACCCCAAGATGGATCCACATCCAAGAATGATTGGAAAGGACTTCACCCTTTGGAAGAAATCGTGCACAGCTATAATCCTACCACGGCTTGGATTCAAAACTGCAACTCCACCCCGTTTACAGTTTCGGGTTCATCTAGCCCAAAAAAAGCCCAATATCCGGTCTATATGGCACCAGATGGACAAAATTTTCGTGATCGCAATGCGGTTCGTCTATTTTCTCAAACCAATAAATTAGACTTAACGTCTTTAATCAGTCTAGGATATGACCGACGGTTAATGGCTTTTGAGGTATTAATCCCATCACTTGTACAAGCAGCTTCCCAAGAATCGGATTTGACTGAGGTCTTGAAAGAATTAAAAAATTGGGATTTCAATGCCTCCACATCTTCCATTGCGCAAACAATAGCCGTTCGCTGGGGTCAAAAAATCATGACTAAAATTCCCAAAACCAAACTATTTGGAGGTGAAACGGATGTTGTTCAAGACATTGAAAAATATGCGCGCTCAGGTTCAAAACAGGAAATGGTCCAAACACTCAGAGAAGTGATGGCTGATTTAGAAAAGGATTTTGGGACATGGCGATTGGCTTGGGGAGAATTGAATCGTTTCCAACGAATTTCTAATCAAGATGTTAATATAGTAGATGATGAAAAGCCGAGTATCTCAGTTCCCTTTACCTCCTCTGCTTGGGGCCAACTCCCCTCCTATACAAGTCGCTCGATCCAAGGATCAAAAAAATGGTATGGCGTCAATGGAAATAGTTTTATTGCCGCAGTAGAATTTGGCCCTAAAATAAAGGCCTATTCATTGTTGGCAGGTGGTGAAAATGGAAATCCTAGTTCCCGTCATTTTTTCGATCAAGGCCAAATGTATGCGGAAGGAAAATTCAAGGAGGTCTATTTTTATCAATCAGATGTGATAAAACATGCCGTTAAGTCCTATCATCCCTAAATTTTGAATTTTTTATTCAACAATAAATTGACTCATCGTCAAATTTTTTTAAAGGGTTTAAAAATTGAAAAAAGGTTTGCTTCATATCAAAGCAAGCATTCAAGTAAAATGTCCTCATGAAATTTTGCTATTGGATTACAAGCAGTAGCACATTTTAAAGACTATTGTTAATACTCCTTAGGGTAGAAAATGATGCAAAAAAAACACCCTATTTAGAAATAAAATAGGGTGTTTGATATTCAAATATTTGACATTAATTTTATGTAATGGCAAAAAGAAAATTTACCAAGGTTTACCAGTGCCTTGAAGCAGCCATGGCTTTGCCCATTGATTGTTTTTCCCTCTACTCCCCCCAAAGGTAACTTGAAGTTTATCTACTGCTTTATTTACCTCTGCAGCATTGAAATTTATTTCATTATTTCCATAAGTAAAACGAACGGCAACCACAGGTTCAGGCGAAGCTGGCCCTGTTTTTAACTCAGGGAACCCCGTTCTTCTATAATCAAACCATGCTTCTCCTGCATTTGTCCACGATGAAATCCATTTCTGCTCAATAATTTGCTTCAAAGTGCCTGCATAAGCCACATCTGTATTTGTGATAAATGAGGAATATCTACTTCCAACACCCCATGTGTCCAAGGATAGTTTAATGGCCTGCTCATAATTTGATTTAGCTTGACCAGTGGCCCAACCATTTAGTGCTGCTTCAGCTAAGATAAACTGTACTTCTGACGCTGAAATTATTCTCGCTTTTAAAAGTCCGCCTGATTTACCTCGATAAGCATCTGCTAGTTGAGAGACATGTTGATTCTCTAATTGTTGTCCAGGTGTTGGATTTAAATTGTACTCACTAGGCTCCATCAAAGCAGTAGGAACACCAACGAATCTAGATGTATCCAATGTCCTACCTAAAATTTTTGGATTGTAATGTCTAGTAAACCTTGCTCCAGATCCAATTTCGGTTAAATAACGAACGTCTGAAAAGGACCTGGTACCAGTTTGAAGTACTCCATTTTTTCTAATGAATGGATCCACTGCAACAGTAAGCGAGTTGTCCTCTACCCATTTGCAATGGACTGGACGAAACCAAATTTCCAAGCGTGGATCTTTATCCTTAATTAGTTTATTTAATAGAGTTGCGGCAGGTTTAATTCTTCTGAAATTTGAACCTTGATCAAAATCAGTTGCAGAAGGCCAGGAGTCTGATTGTGCAGCACCAATATAATCAAGCGTTACATCATCCGAAGCACTCTTAAAATATACCCCAGATTTATATACAGACTCAATCGTTTTTTTAGCTAAATCAGGAAGTTTTGAAGATATCCTCATTGCATACCTTAACAGAAGCGAATTTGTAAATTGATGCCATTTAGTCGCATTTCCTGCAAAGTAAAGGTCATAGGCCGGTAAAACTCCAACGAAATTACCTGCTTCAAAAATTTTAGAGGCATTTTCAAGATCCTGAATTACTCCTTTATAAATAACCTCTTGGCTATCATAGGCTGGATATTCAAATTTACTTCCTTCTTGATCACCTTTCAAAGCATTCGTGTAAGGAGCATCTCCCCATAAGTCGGTAACTGTACCAAATAAAAGGCCACGCATAGCTAAATGCACTCCCATATGAAATTTCGATCCTGATTTATCAGCGAGCTCTCCAAGGTATCTGTTTGATCTAAGTAACGTATAATAACCATTCCAATCTTGCAAACCCCAATCATACTGATTATGACCAGTCCACCATCCATCTTTTTGTGTGTGTTGAACGGTCCCAGCAAGTTCTTGATAACCTAAATTTAGATTCGCTAAAGCATAGCCTCTTAAAATGGAGGGCATTAATAGATTAACATTTGCCTCCGAAGTAGAAATACCGTTTGGATTTTTATTTAATTCTTCAAGGTTACTACAAGATGCCAATATAAATACTCCCGTAAAGAGTATAAACTTGTTTAGAATTGTGTGATAATTTTTCATAAGATCTATATTTATTTATGAATTTTTAAGTGACGATTAAAGAGTAAAATTTAATTTAAAACCATAGGATACAGTCCAAGGCTGAACGTTTTGCAATTCTAGACCTTGTCGGAAAATATTTTGTGTATCTCCTTGTTTACTACCCGTAATCGTGAAAGCTCTCTCTGGATCTATTCCATTATTTGCTTTGGTCCATAAAATTAAATTTCTAGTAAACACTGAAATGGTGGCAGCTTTAAATCCTTTTATTTTTGGCAAATCATAGCTCAATGCTAATTCACGCATTTTAAGAAAGTCCGCGTCGAAAGTGACTTGTTGATTATAACTCCAAGAAAACATATTGGAGGCCTGAATCATACGTGTTCCTTCTCCTCCTAAATGTTCTTTATACACACCTGGTGATGTTTCAATCACACCAGGAATAAATACACCATCAAAATTTGTACCGGTACCAAGGGCAATCGGGAAGCCACCGGTTTCTTTTGTGTATCCACCAATTCTTGGAAAATTACCATTTTGGGGTATTATGTATTTTTCAGGATTAGATTTTAGTAGCGCTACGAGCTGATCTGGGGTGTATAAACCACCTTGAATTAAATTATCAATCTGTAATTGTGACTTCCAATTGGATCCTCCATAACGATAGGAGAAAGATTGATATTGACCGCCAACTCTCCAATCAAAGCTAGTTTGAAGATTCCATCTTCCATAACGGAGATTTGATTGAATTCCAATAATAACATCTGGATTAAAGTTACCCACTTTTATTCTGCTCTCCCTGGCATTTTCAGGAATCCAAGAGCCTTGTGGTGTTAGTACAGGCCAATTATGATATGGAGAAGAAGGGTTATTTACTTTTCTATATCCACGGCTGTATAGATCACCTATATCTTGACCAACGAAAGTTTGAGCACCTCCATTATTATCATCCCATAAAGTGATGAAATTCATACCAGGAGTTAAACTTTCTAAACGTGTCCGCATTCTAGTTAGATTTACGTCAACGTTCCATGTAACACCACTCTGAGTTTTAATTGGCGTTCCTCCAATCATTATTTCCCATCCCCTACTAGAGATTAAACCTGCATTGATTTGCTTGGCGTTAAAACCTGAAGAAGAAGGAGATTGTACATTAAGGATTTGGTTGGTATTCTCTTCGTAGAAATATGTTCCCTCAAATCTGAATCGATTGTTAAATAGATTTAAATCTAAACCGAATTCTTGAGATGAATTAATTTCTGGCCTTAGGTTCGGATTTAACAAGGTTCCTGGGAAAGTATTGGAAACCAAATTACCCCATGAATCTGTTCCTAATACGGGTTCTAACGCGTAAGGATTTGTATCGTTTCCGACCTGAGCTATACCTCCCCTTAATTTCAATAATGAGACGTAGCTTGGTAAGTTAAATGTTGAACTAGCAATCCAACTTAAAGACGCTGAAGGATAAAAATAAGATCTACTTGCCACTGGAAGAGTACTAGACCAATCATTTCTTGCGGTTAGATCTAGGTATAATTGATCTTTAAATCCGATAGAGGTGGTTGCAAATACGCTATAAATCGCCTTATTTCTAATACTGTTATTGTATCTAATTCCAATAGGGGTAATGTTAGAAATATTGTAAAGGTTTGGTAATATTAGGCCCACTCCCGGAGCACTACCCATGTAAAGATCGGTCGATTTTTGATTCATTAAATTTCCACCACCTGTAGCGGTAATATTGAAATTATTGAATTTCTTATTGAACGTTGTTAAAAATTCAAGATTAGATTCCTGATTAAATAAATCATTTAAATGATAACCTCCTTTTCTTTCTCTAGTATAGGAGTAAGGTATTTTTGTTTCTCTGTTCTCTTGATAACTGTCAAAACTTGCTCGAAGTTGGGCTGTTACATTTGGGTGTAATTTATACTCAGCCTTGACATTACCAAATACTCTATCTCTAGTATATCCATTTAATAAATGATAGGCTAAAAAATATGGATTGTCCATACTGCTATTCTCTGGATAATTTTGTTGTATACCTTCTTGACCAGGCCTCCAGACGTTTTTCATTTTCAGAACATCAATATGAGACCAGTTGTAAACTGCCTCAAATGGGTTACCACCTCTATTTCCTGTAGAATTTCGACTATTTGAGTTAGATCTAGATATATTGATATCCGTTGTAATTTTTAATTTACTAGAAAGATCATAGGCAGATGAAAAAGAAATATTATTTCGATAAAGGTCTGAATTAGGGATTAAACCATTATGAGTCATGTTTGTATAAGCCAGTTTGTAATTTGTCTTATCGGTAGACCCAGATATTGAAATAGAATTCGTGGAAGTAATTCCCGTTTCTAAGAAGTTTTTCATATTATCCTTATAGGATCTCATTTCTGTCGGTGTACCAACCCCATTGGCGTCTCGAGGTGAATCCCATTGAACAGCTTTATTTCCTTTATCTAATTCTATACCTGCCCAATATTCTGATCGTTCGTCCAATAAACCAACCCTATTTCCATTCGAATATTTGTAGTGAAAATCCAAGTATCGATATGGACTTTCAAAAACATTGCTTGAGGAAAAATTAACGGACATCGCTTCTCCTTTTTTACCTTTTTTCGTATTGATGATAATCACTCCATTACCTGCCCTCGATCCGTATAATGCTGCAGCAGAAGGGCCTTTTAGTACGGAAACACTTTCTATGTCGTCTGGATTTAAGTCAGAAATTGGATTACCGTAATCTACCTCGTTTCGATCTCCTAGCACCCGCATGTTACTCATCGAATTTTGAACAGGAACTCCATCGATAACGAAAAGAGGCTGATTATCACTCGAAAGAGAGGTTGCCCCTCTTATGACGATGCTTGTTGAAGACCCAACTACGCCCGTCTGATTTACCTGAACACCAGCTACTCTTCCTGCCAATGCATTAACTACATTTTCTTGAGTAACAGTTCTTAGGGCATCCCCTTTTACTTTACCAACCGAATATCCCAATGATTTTTGTTCACGGGAAATACCTAATGCAGTAACCACGACTTCTTCCAAAGCTTTGTTGTCAACTTTTAAGGTTAAATTCAAATTGACCCTATTGCCTACAAGGACCTCTTGTGACTCATAGCCCACAAAACTAAATATCAAAACAGCCTTATTGTCTTGTACAGCGATTGAATATTCACCGTTTGAATTCGTTGTAGTACCTCTAGAAGAACCCTTAATTGTAATATTGACGCCAGGCAATTTTTCGCCTTTTTCATCAACAATTGTACCTTTTATCGTTTGGTCAGCAGCAATAACTACATCCAGCTTTGCCCGCTTCACATCAGTTGTTTGATTGGGATCCACATCTTTTACCGATAATACAATACCATCTTCTATGCCTCGGAAGGAAACATTTAATGGGCTTAAAAATGCGTCAAGCACTGCAGCCAAAGATTGATTTTTTGCTTTTATGGAGGTGATTCTTTCTACTTGAATGACCTCTGAACTGTAAATAAACTTTACATCAGCCTCTTTCTCTAATTTCGTTAAAATTGTTTTTAAAGATTTATCCTCGAGACTAATACTAATCGTTGTTTTCAGTTTGTCTTGAGCATTTGCAACACTCGAGTAGCATAAGCTTACAAAGCTAATGGCAAATACTAGTTGGGTTAATGACATTTTCATGATTTTAATCCATAAAGCGTGGTTGATTATTTCTTTTTTCATTAGTAAAAGGTTTATAATTTATTATTGACATCCATTTCCAAAAATCATAATTTCGCCATCGATGACCTCATATTTAGCTCGAACGATTTCGCATATTATATCAAGTTTTTGATATAAGTTTTCGTTATTAAAATGTGCAGTAACGGAGCATTTACTGAACACCTCTTTATCGAAACCTATTTTTATTCCATAAATACTTTCAAGCCTATTAAAAACCTCAGATATCTTCGTTTCCTCGAAAGCTAAAATCGTATTTTTAGGTGAATCATTGAGCGATACAGGCAAATCAACTAACGTTTTGATAAGTAAATTCTCCTCTTTTTCAAATACCGCTTTTTGGTTGGGGATAAGGACAATTTCGGTGGAAAGCGATTGCTTATTTTCTAATTTTCCATCTTGCCTATATACTGTGACTTTTCCCGTACGAACTGAAACCGAAATATTATTGTCTTGTTCATACGCCTTTATTCTAAAGCTTGTGCCAATTACTTTTGTGACCAATTTTCCTGTGTAAATTAAAAATGGCCTTTGACTATCTTTTTTAACCTCAAAAAATGCTTCACCTATTAGAAAAACTTCTCTTTTTTTATCGCCAAATTCGTTTCCATATCGCAATTCACTTTGAGGTTCTAGTGTAATTTTGCTTCCGTCCACTAATTCAAAAGTAATTGGCTTCCTACCGTTATTCTTATGGATTGCTTTGGGGTCAGTTGCCGTGATTTGATCAAAATAGGCATTATTTGATCTGTCTTTTTCCATAAACCACCATCCAATCCCGAATATTAATACTACTGAAGCGGCTAAACGGAGCCAATTAGTACGTAAAAAACTTGGATGAATGCTTTTAGGAAGAGTGGCATTTAAAATGTCTTGAATACCCTCGTTAATTTCATGCGCTGAAAAAACATCTTCCTGCTTTATTTTTAAAGCGATAACTAAAGATTTCGCTTCTTCAATCACTTTGATTTTTTCTGGATTTAATTGAATCCAGGTTTCCCAAAAAGTATCGTCTGAGGAAAGCTCATCAAAAGCCCATTGACGAAAGTAGGCGTCCTGTATAAATTCCTCAACACTATAATTAGTATAATACATCATAAAAAAACAAGATATCACCAAGTCTTCAGGTTAAAGAGACAAGAAACCTGGTTTGGTACTGAAAAAAATTAATAAATAAATAAAAAACTTGATAGCAGGACTGAAAACCAGTTTTTTCGGATGGCTTTGATTGCCTCATGGATAAGGTTGACAACAGAGCGATAGTTGATATCCATAATGATTGCAATCTCTTCGTAAGATAAGTCTTGATTAAAACGCAAGAAAATAGCTTCTCTTTGCCTTTTGGTTAATTTATCAAGCTCAAATCTTAGTTTTTGAAGCAACTCGTTTTCAACTTCACGGGAAATTAGATATGTTTCAATATCGAATTCAACATCGAAATCATGATCATCTGATATTTTATCTGCTTCACGAAACCACTTCAACCTACTGCTTTCTCTAATAATATTTTTACGTATTGATTGCAGCAAATAAGATTTAACAGAAACTACATCAGCTAAGTATTCTCTACGATTCCATATTTCGATAAATAGATCTTGAACACAATCTTTGACGAATTCTTTATCCTTATAAAATCTAACTCCATAATTAAGTACTATGGGGTAATACTTTTTCAGCAAGATTTCATAAGCAGCCTTTTCACTCCTTTTGAGAGCTTGCCACAGCAAAGAGTCATCTGCGTTCTTCGTAATTACTTGATCATTTGTCGTCAAACTAATTGGATTTTAAGTAACTAGTGTTTGGCGTGAATTCGAATTTAGTACTTATTTCTTTTTAAACTAAATAAACCTCTCAAAAATTAATTCAACAAATAAGTGAGCATAAAAAGGTGAGATATTACATTTCACAGAAGGAAAATTCGTCGGAAATGATAATTATAATTTTCTCATTATATTTATCAACCTAAACCTTATTCAATGAAAATTAAAGTCATCTTTCTAATTATCATTCTTTTACCTATTTTTTCAAATTCAAAAGCGCAAACACCGGCCAAATTGGTTGAAGTGACCACAAGATTCATCAACACACTTTCCGTAGAGAAACGGGAAATGATTTTGGCGAAGATATTCTTAAGCAACATTATATTGAGTCGCATAAATAGATTGTACGAATAGATCAACCCAAAAAATAAATATTATGAGCGCACATTGGACTAGAATTCTTCATACAAATAACGTATCAAATTTGATTTTGAGCTTACCTATTTTATTTTTTACCTTGGTTTTTAGTTCATTACAGGTATCTGGCCAGTCGACCGTCAAAGCAGTTTCTCTTTTTGATGGAAAAACGCTCAAGGGTTGGAAAACAGTGGATCCAACACATGAAAAGCTATGGTTTGTGACGGATAGCGTGATCAGAAGTGGGGATGGCATCCATAAAATACCAGCCAACACCTACCTGCACACCACTCGGGAATACGGTGATTTTGAATTTCGCTGCCTTTTCCGTTTGTCAGGTGATCCTAAAACAGGTTTGATCAATAGCGGTATTCAATATCGTTCGGTCGTTGAGGGAGGCAAAATGGTCGGATATCAGGCAGATATTGGAAATGGGTACTGGGGAGATATTTATGATGAACATCGCCGCGGTAAACTAGTCGGCGGAGATCTTAGCACACTCAAACATCTGCTCAAGGAAGATGGTTGGAACAGCTACATCATCCGTTGCAAAGGCAATCTCCATGAACTATACATTAATGGAGTGAAAACCTGCGAGTATGTTGAAAAAGATCCTAAAATGCCTCAAAAGGGGGTTATTGCCGTTCAAATTCATAGCGGAGGTGTGGCCCAAGTGGAGTTCAGGGACCTAACGATATCCGAAATTCCTTGATTAAAATAGCCAACCCGAAAAACTTATGCGCTCATTTTGCACCTATTATTAAAGAGAAATTATGAAGCTTATTCTTGTATTCATTGCATTTTTGCTTGTCACGAGCCTTAACCCAAAAGCATTTGCACAAGCAAAAAAAACTCAGTCGGTACGCACTCAGATTTATACACCCGAGCAGGAACTGGCAGGATTTAAAGTACCCAAGGGATTCGTCATTGAACTCGTCGCTAGTGAAAAAGACGGTGTGATCAACCCGATCGATCTCACGTTCGATGATGCCGGTAGGCTCTGGACTCAGACTGCGATGATGTACCCTTTGGACCCGATCGCCGATATTCAATGGAATGATTTACTAAAACTCATGGATGATCCAGAAGCGCAGAAAAATCATCCCAACTTTAAACGGATATTGGATCTCTACCAGGGCAAAACAAAAGGTGCCGACAAAATACTTGTGCTATCTGACCTGTATGGCAAAAATCCTGTGAAAACCAGTATTTGGGCAGATGGCCTTACGATTCCCATGAGTCTTTTGCCCTATAAGAATGGAGCTTATGTGGTGCAAGGTTCTGAGCTATTTTTTCTGAATGATACAAATCAGGATGGAAAAGCCGATCAGCGGACTCCTCTGCTTACCGGTTTTGGTTTTACGGATACCCACACGATGGCGCATGTGCTCATCCGGGCACCCGGCGATTGGATTCATTTCAGCCAAGGAGCCCTTAATAAAAGCGGTGTTTCTTCTTTAAAAAGTGATGCAAAACTGAAGATCGATTACAGCAAGATCGCCCGCTTATCGTTGGATGCCAAAAAAATGGAGCTGGTCAGTTCTGGTCTCAATAATATTTGGGGCTTTCAGCTTCGTGGTAATGGTCAGTGGTATGGTTCTGAAGCGAATGATTTGGGATATTCGGTTGCGCCCATGGAACCCGGTTCGGGTTTTCCCGGCATTGGCAATGAACGCCTGAGTCCTTATCAGCCTTTCATCCCTAGCCTTCACGAATTCCGTGTGGGTGGAACCGGAATCTCAGGAACGGCATTTGCCGATGATGCCTCGGGGTCATTTCCCGACGAATTTAAAAATGTGGCGTTTTTGGCAAATCCCATCACGAGTTCGATCAATGCAGTGCAAATCGTACGCAATCCGGATGGTAGCGTTAGCGCTAAACATTTACCGGATCTACTGACCTCAGAAGACGACTGGTTTCGCCCGGTCAACATGGAGTTTGGCCCAGATGGATCCCTCTACATTGCCGATTGGTACAACAAAATAATTTCTCACAATGAACTGCCGACCACACACCCAGATCGGGATAAGTCGCATGGCCGTATCTGGCGCATCCGTCATATCAGTCAAAAACCCCGCTTGATCCCTGATTTAAATGTGGTGAAAACGGAAGAACTAGTCAATCACCTTAAATCTCCATCCCTTTGGGAAAAACGTGCGGCATGGCATCAGATTTCAGATCGACCTATCTCTGAAACCAAGTCCTTAGCTGCGGATCTTGTGGCGATGGCTTCCGACCAATCCCAGGATGAAGTTACTAGAATACATGCTCTATGGTCATTGGAAGGCATAAAACACGATGATGCCCAACTCCTTTCTTCACTTTTAAAATCCCCTTTGCACGATCTTAGGCGTGAGGCTGTTCGTTCGCTGGCAAGCTTTTCGCTGAACCCAGCAGAAGTTGCCAGCTCAGTAAAAGAGCTCATAGAAGATAAAAATCCAGCCGTTCGCTCCCAAGTACTTCGTACGCTGTCGGAAGTCGGCGGAGCGGACCGATCGGTGATTGACATTCTGGTTCGTGCCTGTAAGCCTGAAATCCCAGGGAATGCCATGGGCGGGGCATATGAAAGAAAATTTGAACGTTTTCTTGCCCGCAAGGCGCTCGAGCAATACGCAGTTGAATTGCAAACGTACATAAACGCTCCGATCGCTAAGAATATTCCTATCGAAAATATTTTATGGGCTATTCAGGCATTGCCGGCAGGTCAAAAGGAAATTGCATTTCTGAAATTTTGGCCAGAATCTAACCTCAAGGCACTCGACGAATCTACGTTGATAGCCATCTCGGAATTGCTAAAAAACAAAGATATTTATGAGGCTGTGAAGGGAATTATTCAAAATCCAGTTAATGCCGCAAATGTTGTCAGCATCGCCTTGCAAAATCAAGCGCGTGTACAATCACCCGAGCTGACCGCTATACTTCTGGTTCCGATTAGCACATTACTTAAGAGTGATTCGCAGCCGAATATTGACCTGGCACTGGATGCCATTGGGCGATTTAAAATTGAAAAAATGCGAGATGCCATTACCTCTTTAATCAATGATCAAACCCCAGATAATACATTGAAACTCGCTTTGAAAGGATTAGAGATTAATCCCAAAGCCAGTCAAGAAGTTTTTATGCGAATTGTTCAGAATAAAAAATTAAGTTTTGAGGTACGTGCCGCCGCGCTGAATAGCCTTTTAAAGGCGAGCCCGAGGGAGGGAGAGCTAGCTTTAATAAAATGGATTCCTGATCTGCAACCGACTGAAAAAACAGAATTGGTCAGCATCTTATCCGGCTCAAGCCAGAGTGCTGCCGTGCTAATGAATGTTTATGGACAAAAAGGGTTGGATTTGTCGGCCTTCAATCTTTCTTCAGCAGAACGCATTGTCAATACCCATCGGAGTGATCAACGTAGCCAGGCCATTATAGAGGGAGTAAAAAAGCGTGAAGAGGAAAAGAAAAAGGCATTTGAAGGAGACCTTAGCCGATACATGGCGATTGCCAAGAAAAACGGGGGGAACCCTGCGGAAGGAAAAACACTATTTCAGACTTGCCTATTATGTCATCAAGTCGGCAGTAAGGGACAGAACATCGCCCCAGCCTTAGACGGCTCTGCTTCCCGCGAATACGAAGCGCTTCTTACGGCCATCCTTAATCCTGATGCAGCCGTAGAATCCAGTTATGCGGTGTACCGTGTGAGGAAAAAAGATGGCCAAAGTGTAGAAGGTTATTTAGTGAACAAAGATGCCCGAGGAACTACCCTAGCGTTTATGGGGGGCAGTCGAGTATTTATAGAGACAGCCAACATCCAAAACCAAGGTTTTCTAGGAGGTCGATCGTTCATGACCAAAGGGTTAATCGATAATTATACGGATAAACAAGTGGCAGATTTGCTATCGTATATACGGACCTTAAAATAATGATCTTTAGGCTAATTTAAGATCTATACTAAACCTTTTTGTCCAAAACTTGCTTGACATTGCCTGCAGTATTTTTATAAATATTAGCAACTTGATCCATACTCACTTTCAGTTTCAACTTGGCCTTTCCGTAATCCTTCCAAACTTCTCGCAACCGATCCGCTATTTGTTTTCCAGTTGTTTGATCCATTTCAAAAACCCAATCGTTGAAACCTAAATCATAATACATTTGCCCTTTGATGGTATCTTCCGGTTGGCGCAAATAAAAGCAAGGTGTCCCGTTGGCCGCTGCTATGATCGGTGAATGACATTCAAAACTTAAAACTGTGTGAGCTTTTGCATAAATGGAAGCTGCCTCATCTGGTAACCAATAGCCCCGTTTTACGATGAAAGGTTTTACATCATCAGGTAGAGGATTTATTAATAGCTCATCCATTATGCCAACTTCGTACGTCATTTCGGGACAAATCAACACGCTATTTCCCGTTTCTCGCACCCAAGCGATCATCGCTTCTCTGAGCTTTGCGTGGTCAATTTCTTTGTATTTTTCGTTGGTTTCTTCAACTTGTTTTATTTTTTCTGCAGTCCAACCATTATTATTTGCATTAAACTTATGGTATGGTGTATAACGTAAACGAGGCACAACACAAATGAATTTTTTATCCTTCAAACCATGGGCTTCCAAAAATGCAAAGCCTTTTTTGTCATCACGAATATTCATAAAAAATGTAGCGTCTGGAGCAAACTGAATATGTTTTCCAGCAATACCTACTTTATTCAAATGTTCAATCGACTTAGTTTCACGCGTATAAATAAAGGACGCTTTTTGCAAAATTTCTTGGTGAAATTTGCTTGGATTTTCGAGCGTAGTTCCAAACACGCCAAAAGGCTTATTGGTATATTTTATCCAACTGGCTAAGTTGTCGGCTCCCACCAACGATGGACCCGAACCGTGTATCATCAAGTCTGCTTTCTTAAAAGCCTCCATGATTTCTGGATTTTCTACGTCTTTATCTTGGTTTACACTACCATATATAATATTTACTTTGGGAAAGTTCTTATTGAGCAATTTCTTAACCTCTTCTCCTCGGCTCCTTTTCCAAAGAATGATGGTCGCTTTTGGAATAAAGGTTTCTAAGACATGTAATAGACCAGGCGTGTGTCCAATATCTCCGATGTTCACATCTTGCCAACCCGATACCAACAGAATGGTTGGATTCACTATTTTAGAAGCATTGCTTATCAATGGGGTAAGAAATAATCCAGCTGAAAGCAGATTGCTTTGATAGATAAAATCTCTTCTATTCATTTTCTATTTATTTTATTCCACCATTTTGATTAGCCAAAATAATTCAACTTTCTCCTAATGCGTGTAAGATTGAGCCTCGAATTTAACACTTAATTCATTTTAACAATACAAATCATGTTTAAAATAGCGCGCACAAACGATAGCATATAAACCATCTGAATCAAAATGAATAAACCTACCTAATGGGTCTTTGAGTTTTGGGAGTTTGGCCTTGACTACGAAGGTTGAGTTCATGGCATAAAACATTTTGAATTGTATTCGGGTTTAACATTTTAAACGAAATCTCTCGTTGATGCAAGGCGTAAAAAAACAACATTTACCATCCAAAAACTGCCCAGTTTGCAACCGCCCCTTCGCCTGGCGTAAGAAATGGGAGAAAAATTGGGATCAAATTATATATTGTAGTGAAAAATGTAGACGTAGTAAATAAGTTCTCCGACGAAGATATCGATCGAATTATTCAAATGGCTTGGGAAGATCGAACGCCATTTGAGGCGATTAAATTCCAGTTTGGCCTACAGGAAAAAGAAGTGATTGAATTTATGCGGGCCAATAGTAAATTATCGAGCTTCCAGATGTGGCGTAAACGGATGGCAGGCCGTAGTACGAAGCATTTACAAAAGCGTATTTTTTCTGATCCCCGTTTTAAATGCACGCTCCAACGAAGCATCAGCATGAACAAAATCAGCAAAAGATAGTGGATTTCCCCACCAAACTCAGCGAGGTTTATCAACGAATCGATGCCTTTGACCCTGAGCATTATGCGCGCACTCGGAACTTTATCAATGGCGGCGTTTCCTACCTTTCTCCCTATTTATCACGTGGATTTATTACGGTTCCCCAGGTCGTGGAGCGATTAAAGGCACGTGGGATTGGAATGAAACAAGCGGAAAAATTTATTCAAGAATTAGCTTGGCGCGAGTTTTATACCTGGACATGGTTTCAAAAAGGAGATCAGATTTTCGAAGACATTCGCCACCCACAAGAGGGTGTAGAAAACCATGGAATTCCAGAGGCTGTGCTCAAGGCAAACACAGGAATTCAGGCAATAGATTCCCATTTAACTGATTTCTGGAAGACAGGCTATTTACACAATCATTTACGGATGTACCTCGCCGCCGTAATCTGTAATATGGGAAAATACCACTGGCGAGAACCCGCCGACTGGCTTTACTACCATTTATTGGACGGCGATTTGGCAAGCAATGCGCTTAGTTGGCAATGGTGCGCAGGTACATTCAGCAACAAACCCTATTTTGTGAATCAGGAAAATATCAACAGGTATTCTGGCACGGAACAAAGCGGTACTTTTTTGGATTTTGACTATGAGCTTTTGCCTACAAATCCAGTTCCACAGGCCTTGAAAAAATCCGAGAAATTAAACCTCGTTTTTACCCCACCTGAAACGAAGCCCCTCGACATACAAGAGAATCTTCCCACTTTCATTTATACACATTATACATTGGACCCCACTTACCACATGGGAGAGGAAGGAAACCGGATATTGGTCTTAGAACCGAGCCACTTCAAAAAACATCGTATATCACCAAAAACACTGAATTTTATTCTATCTCTTGGGGAGAATATTCCTGGTTTGCAGGTGTATTATGGGGAATATGCGGATCTATCCTTGCAAGGAATTTTTAGAGATAATCCCATTAATGTCCATTTCAAGGGAATTAGAGAGAGGCATCCTACACTAGCCCCAGATCTTATAGGTGAGTTCCCGAGCTTTTTTTCGTTTTGGAATAAACTAAGTAAACAGTTGGACTAATATCCTTGCACCGTTTTACCAACCGTTACTCTCCCTTAGGTTTTGGATGTGAGCTACATGATGTTTCACATGCCAAGCATAAATCGCAAACCAATCCGATCACGTTATTTCCAATGGATGGTTGGGATGGAAAATTTTCAAAAAATACAAATTGCGTTTCTAACGAACCAAGCTATACGTTACTTAACCGTCAGCGTTGTTCCTGAAATTTCGACTAATAATTTAGTAAGCCCTTTGGTCGCTGGCCCTGAAACCAATGATCCATCTGAACTGAAGGTTGACCCATGAGCCGCACATAAGAAGGATGATTTCGTATTGTTATATTCTACCGTCGCACCTGCGTGAGGACAAACGGAGGAAACCGCTAAAAAGCTTGACGCTACATTTCCCGTGGCCAATCGAATCAAAATGATACCATTTTTAGCAATAAAATCATTCACTGCCCTCAACTCTGAATCCAACTTAACGGTAAAAGCATTGGAACCGGGAGTCTGTCCGGGACTTGCACTTGGAGGTGTTGAAGAAACAGGTGAGGGTGCCTCATCTTTTGAACAAGCAGCCGCTAAACAAGAAACACAAACGGCAGCCAGACCACCTGAAACAGTATGTAAAAATTTTGCTCTTTTCATGGAATTTTATTTCTAAAACATCTTAAATCAAAATTTGTTTGAAAAAATATAATTCTCTTTGTAAAATGTGCATTTAGCTTAAATCTTGAATTTAAAAACTTCCGGCTACAAGATTAAGATCCATGTAAAAGATTAGTAGGTTAAATAGCTAAGGTTTGTAAATCTCGAATTTACCCTAGCATTATTTTCTAGCTTTCAATTTATCATATTCTCTTTGTTCCAAAGAGTCTACTTCGAACACATAGGCATTAGCATACTGAATCCCAAGTCCCAATCCCCAGCCTAACATAGGCCAAATAGGCCACGGAAACCGCTCATAACGAGACAATTCTGGCATCGTCAAATACCAAACGACCCAAAGAAATGAGATAACGAGCACATAAGCACTCAAACTTCTTTTAAATTTCGCACGCCTTTTAGCGATTAACCACATTTGTTGATCCGTACTTTCCATGATGTTGAGATTTTCTGTTTCGAAATCAGGAGCATACAATAAAGCCAAATTCACATTCAGCACCTCGCCTATCGCATTCATTGAATACAGGCTCGGCTTTCCTTCGTTCCGCTCCATGCGCTGAACGGTTCTTAGTGCGATGCCGCTCTTTTCTGAAAGCTCGATTTGAGTCAGTCCTTTCGAGCTGCGAATTTCTTTTAATTGTTCTCCAAAATTCATGGGTCAAAATTGGGGCTATATATCGGACAAACAAACGTCATTTTGATGACTTCTTTACGCCATCGGTTAAAACGCTTTACAAAAGTGGAACTTTAAACAATGTTAAGAAAATGAAATTTCCTCGCCAACAGGACTAATTTGTATTTGTCCACCAATCGCTCTTAAGACTTTCATTATCGTCTCAAATTGAGGCTTAGATCCATCAGATAAGGCTTTATATAAACTAGGTCTACTCAATCCAGTTTCAGCAGCAATTTTTGTCATGCCTATGGATTTAGCAATATTTCCTATGGCTACAATGACATCTGAATCATTTCCTTCAGCTAAAACTGCATTTAGATATTCAGTGATCATTTCATTACTATCTAAATAATCTGCGATGTCAAATTTTGAAGTTTCCATTTTTCAGTTCTTTATTCTTTTTAAAATCTCTTTTGCCTTTTCTATATCTTTCCGTTGAGTTGATTTATCGCCACCAACTAGCAGGATAATAATTTTACCCTCTTTTTCTTTAAAATATATTCGGTAACCTTTAGCATAATCAATTTTCAATTCTCGAATTCCTTGTCCAACTGATTCACAATTACCCAATTGTCCAAGATTTTCAACTTTCTGGATACGAAACAAAATTATTGCTTTAGCTCTTATATCCTTCAGTTTCCGAAGCCATTTGTCAAATTCATCCGTTTTTTCGATTAGGTACATTGGAATAATTTGTCTTCATTTGGATACAAATCTAGCCAATCTTATTCATTAATAAAAACAACAAACTGATCATTTAAATTGTTACTCTTTCCAGTCGATAGGAATAACCACTTCATTTTTTCTACTCCAAAATTGGAAGGGAGCATTATAACCTAAAAATGAGTATTCTCCGGTAACCTTAATGCCCTTTTTTTGAATTATTTTTAATAATAAATTTCGATTCTCTTGGATCGATTCATCATCCGCATATCCACCAAAACTAATCACCGCGACATACTGAGGACTTGACTTCACGATGTGGACACCTGCATCTTTGGGTTTAGGCAAATCAGCTTCCTTATATTTTTCAGGCATCACAAAACTCATAGAAGATCCTTTGTCGCTCATTTCCATTCGGACAGGCGCCGTCATGGAAATACTTTTGCCCTGGTCATTCCCCCCAAAGATATACCCGGCTAATTTCCTGAACCCACTACTGGATACAGACTTATAATCAGTCCCTGAACTATAAATTTTGGCAAATGTAGCGGAAGGGTAAAACCTTATTTCAAATTGCGCATCCTTGAGGACTAGCCTGTATTTTTGGTTTTCCGTTTTTAAATTATTACTCAACAATTTATACGATTGAATCATAAGGAACAAAAAGCCAATGCTCGCAATGATGTAAAATGCTTTCATCTCAAAAATTTTTATAGGATGCGTCTTATTGAAAACTAAATTTAGATTTTATCCCTCACAAATAATCCATTTTGCAATAATATTTCAAAGCTCCCTAGAAGGAACAAGCGTAAATCGATTCTTTAGTTTTAAAAATGGTTTTTCAAAAAAGTGATATGACAAGGTAGCAAATGAAACGGTGATCATAAATGCTAAAACAAAACCAAGCTCATTTTTCCAGTTGGCCAAGCCCATTTTGTCACTAACTAAAACAAGTTCATCTTTAAAAATGCGATATATTATCCAATAGATTGTAATGTGTACTATGTACATCCCAAATGAAATTCGTCCTAGATAGATTAATGGATTTGGCAAGTATTTAGACGAAATACCCAATAAAGAGAAAAACATGAGCATTACACCTATTAGAATTAAAATCCAACCTGATACCGATTGGACCATAGTGGCTAAATGAGGTGCATCCGCATTTATTTCGCAAACAATAGATGCAATCATCCAACACCCCACGCCTAAAATAAACATCAGCAATCTAGTAAAAATATTCAATTGGGGTTGTTTTCCATTCAGGTAAACAGAACATAAAATTCCTGCAGCAAAAAATTGAAATTGGACAAAACTGTTTGTCCATTGGCCACTAAATCCTTTGGTGGGGTTTGAGGCATAATAGATGATGGTTAGATAAGATACGACCAAAACGAGGTATGAAAAGATCTTTAATCCACGTTTCCCTGAATAATAAACAATCAAAGGCAAAATGATGTAAAGTTGCTCTTCTACTGACACACTCCATAAAGGGTTGATGCAATAAGATTGCCATTGATTAAACGTAATATTCCAATTTCCCGAAAAAAAAGTAAACGCGATTTGTGTTTCTGTGGGAATAGGACTCCCAAAAACAGTTGTGGTTGAGGTCAACAAAACCATTATAAAAAAGAACGTAAAATAGAGTGGCCAAATTCGTAAAATTCGCCGTAGGTAAAATGATTTAATATTGATTTGCCCAAAAATATCCTGCTCTCGGATTAATAACTCGGTAATCAAAAATGCACTTAGAAAAAAGAATAAAGGCACGCCATAATTACCCAAAAGACTTAGGTGAAACGCCCAATAATATTCATGACTGTCGATGGGCGCAAGGTCTAATCTGTGTACAAAAAATACAAATAGAAAAGCAAACAACCGAAGAACATCTAGTTCGGGTTTATAATAGCGTTGAACGTCCATTTTTGAATATAGGTTTAATCATCTAGCAAACTAATTTATTACTTCTATACTCAATTTAAAATCAATCCGACCAAGAAAGGACGAGCATTCGTAAGCATTTAAAGGTATAAAAAGAATCGTTTACTTATAGGTCAACCAAGTCGACGCCTCACAATTTTTGTTTGTAGAAAAACGAATCCAGCGGGCTTGAAAATCAGGCGCAAAGGTATATTCAAATGTTTCGTTGGGCTTAACTACCACTTCTTTGAAAACCATCCAAGGCCCATGACCAATCGGTTCAATCTCAATTTTAAAAGTTATAGCTTCGTTAGATTTGTGGAAAATTTTTAAACTTTTTTTATCGTAAAATCCGATAAGATACGGGTCAGAAACGGTATTTGCGGCAACAGAAGTATTTTTCCAAGGTCCCCCTTGGCCTATTGGTTTACCCAATTTCCACAAGTCGTCTATCGTACCCGCCCACACTTTTGCTTTGCCATCCGAGGAGGTAATGATATGATCGTTAGGTGCAGTTGCTTTATCCAGTCCCGTCATGACCAATAAGCCACGGTAGGAAGCATAATCATGAATGGCCAATGAATGTGAAGCCACCGGTCGGATTTTGGCATAGCCATCCGCATTTTCTGCCGGAAGTTCATAAAAGGTTCCATGTGCATTCATCAAATCCCGCTCGGTAGCCACTTCCCGGTCAATACGCATCGATCCCGATTGAATTTTATTGGTGAAGTTTTCGTTCCCCTTAGGCAAACGCCATCTTCTTCCCGCATCGTCAATGATTAAAACTGAGGCATCATCCACAGAAATTGCATCTTTGGAAATTTCAAATTTCGATCGAATAAAATCAGCCGTTTTCGGATCCTCTCTTCTAGTCAAATTCATGGCGCTATCTAATTCATAATAACCCACTTCATTGAATTTTCCCTTATATAAATCACTCGCTAAAATTCCTAATTTCCGACGCTTATCTCCAAGGGCATATAATAGTCCACCCGATAATTCATCTCCGCCAACAGCTGATAATCCCTTAAATATTGGGTCTGATCCGGTAACGAACCGAGTGTCATCTGTGTAATTAAAATTTACCGTGGCCGTTGTATTCTTATTTGACTTCACCTTGATCCACTCGCCAATTTCCGTAGGTAAAAAAGAAATGTTTTTCGATTGGCCTGCACTAAGCAACACAGTACGAAGTTTTTTCCAAGTACCATTCCCATTTACGTCCACCTCAAAAGTAAAGGTAACATCCTCTTTTCCTGCATTCTGAATCCAAGCCATCCGCTTTTGCCAACCAGCAAACAAGAAAGGTTCTGAACTGATATTGGCATTTATTTTCTCTGTAAGCCAAACCGCACCCTGTGCCGTATTGGGTCCCAATTGGTCAGGCGTTTGTACCGAGGTAAACCACAAATTTGAATTGGACTGCCCCGGTCCTTCTATATTTCCTTTTGCTTTTCGCTTATTCAGGAATTCTTTTTGGGCTGAATCATCGCAACCAAATACCAATCCATCTTGCCAGCGCGTAAAATCTCCGATCACTTTTAAGTAAGCCGACCGAGGACGAATTCCCGCCGTATTAAATGAGGTAAAGGATGCTGGGAAATACCAAAACATACCGTGCATGGTCATCAAATAATCGGGTTTCTCTGCCGTTCCCACATCTCGAATGCGTGGCCATTCCGTGTTCCAACCATGGGCTCCGTCATAGCTATGACTCGCTTTGGGCATTCTAAAAAAGGACCATTTTCCTGAATCTCTTACGCCCAACAAAACAGATTTATGATCCCAGCCTGTAACCCAGATTGGATCAGTAGC